>CAITEF010000675.1 GCA_903891315.1 uncultured Rhodospirillales bacterium
ATGAAGTAGTCCTCGATGCGCAGATCGCGGCTGTAGACGTCGGAAACCCAGGGCAGCGAGTCCATGTTTTCAAGGACTTCGCGATCCTTGTTGTGGATGATGTTGCCGGCTTCGTCGCGGTAGGAAATCCCGTCGATCTCGGCCCAGGGCTTGCCCTCGGCGACGTCCTTGATCGAGAAATCGAACTCGTTGCGGGCGACGAAATCGACCGGCAGACCCTGTTCGAGGCTCTTCTGCGCTTCGACGGCGACTTTCGCGCCGATGAAGCCGATCTTGATGGAAGGATTGGCTTCCTTGAGCATCGCCGCCACCTGCACGTCCTTGCCGAAGGACGGCGTGGAGGTGTGGATGATGCAGAGTTCATTCTGCTTGGCGGCTTCGAGAACCTTGTCCATGCCGATCTTGGCCGGGGGCGCATCGATCAGGGTTGATCCTGGGATCAACGCGGCGGGCTGCGCCAGCCAGGTCGGGAACCAGAAGCTTTTGATCTCGCGGCGCGCCTGATAGCGCGAGCCGGCGCCACCATCGAAGCCGTCGAACGAGGGCGGCTGCAGAAAGAGCGTCTTCATCATGGCACAAATTTTCCTTCGGGGGCCGGATCGGGCTCGTCTTCGGGTGTCGTTGGATTTTCATCACTGGCGTGCGTATGCATGATATTGCCACGCCATTCCACTCTGTCAGATGCATAACTGGCCAGGAATACTGCCATCGACAAGAGGTCGCGCAGCGGAAGCAGCCATATTGCCGCCTGTGTTGCACGTCCGGCACGGGTGAGCCCGAGTGAGAGGTCGATCCCGCGCGCGGCGGCACCACGCGCGGCCCACGCCACCACATAGAGAGCGGCGCCCCAGAGCCCATATCCCGCCGCTGCCCCGAACGCCCAGGCCGGCAGCGCCAGCGCCAGCGGATATTGCAGCGCAGAGGCCGCGTATTCGAACGGGACCAGCGAGAGAATGGTGCGCGACCAACGCAGTTCATGGCTGAACAGCGCACCCAGCGTCGCTTCCGGCACCGTGGTGGCGGGCACCGTGGTGGCGATGCGGATGCGCAGATTCTGTGCGCGCACCAACTGGCCGAGCACATTGTCGTCGGCCAGATGGGCGACAAGGGCGTGCAACCCGCCGATCCGCTCCAGCGTCTCGCGCCGCAGCGCCATCGTGGCGCCAAGGCAATCCTCGCGGCCCAGGGCGCGCGACATCAGCGCACCCGGCAGAAAGAAATGGTTGATCGCCGATGCACCCAGCAATCCCGGCAGGCCTGGATCGGCGGCGAGACCGGCATAGAGTGTTGTGACGAGGCCGACATCCGGCACCGCGAACTCAACGGCGACGCGGCGCAAATAATCGGGCGCACAATGCAGGTCGCTGTCAGCGATCACGATCACATCATGCTGCGCGCTGCGATACATGTTGATCAGGTTGGCGACCTTGCGGTTCGCCCCGTGTGGTGTGGGGTCGATCACCAGATCGATGGCGCGGTCGGGGAAAAGCTGCTGCAGACGACGCACGAGGGCGATCGCCGGATCGTCTTCTCGCTGCACGCCAAAAATCACCTGGAAATCGGGATAGTCTTGCGCGCAGACGCTGGTGAGGGCGGCTTCCAGCAGCGGCTCGTCACCATGCAGCGGCTTGAGCAGCGTAATCGGTGGGAGGTCAGATGTGGTGGTTGGCGCGGTTGCGGCAAAACGGCGAACCTCGCGCCACCCCGCCAGGGCCTGAAAGATTCCGGCAACGGTGAAAACGCTGAACAGACCCGCCAGGGTCAGGAGCACCAGGGCCGCCACTGGTGCCGCCGATCAGGCCGGCTTGCCGGCAGCCAAATTGGCCACCTTGGTGCGCAGGCTGTCCACCAGCTTGGAAGCGTCGGCAGGAGCCAGCAATGCGCGGAAATCCGAACGGGTGACGGCAACGCGGCTGATCGAGCCGTCGAGCAGAATATCGACCACCCGCCATTGGCCATCGGTCTGGCGCATCACATAGTCGAGCTTGGTGATATCGCCATTGCTGGCAACGATGCGAGTTGGGACGACGATGTCGTTCTCAACCTTGCGGGTGTCAGGTGTGATGACGAATTTCTCACCGTTGAAATCGTCGAAATTCGCAACGTAGCTCGCCACGGTGAACTGAGTGAACAGATCGAGCAGGGCCGTCTTCTGATCTTCCGGGATGGACGGCCAACGCACGTTGCCGACGGAGTTTCGCAGCAGCAGCGGCAGGTCGAACACCTTTTCCACCACCGGGCGCAGCACAGCCGAGCGCTCGGCGAACGCCACCTTCTTGCCGGAATGCATGATCTTCAACAGGGCGTTGTTCAACGCGGTGATCGGCTTGTCCGGCGTCGCGGCCTCATCAGCCCATGACATCAGCGGAACGGCGCAGAATGCCAATATCAGAGCACGGCGCTTCATGCGCTGAGTCCAAATGGTGCGATACCTTGTGACGAAATGTATCGAGATCCCAACAGGGTGATACGTCTCCGATGGCCGGCGAATGCAATCGACATGATGGGTGGGGAGCTCCGTCTGACGAGCCGAATAGGCCGGAACGACGAACCGCCGCGCAAAGACTACTCGGCTCGCACAGCTTGTGGCATACAAGTCCGCGTGCGAAGCCGCAAGCCGGGCTTGCGCGGGGCGGGGGCGACTTTTTACAGGTTCGTCCCTATGTGGCGGGAAGCGTCGGGAGAGTTTACATGCTGAAAGTGGTTCTGGCCCAGCCGCGTGGCTTTTGCGCGGGCGTCGAGCGGGCGATCGAGATTGTTGAACGCGCGCTGAAGAAATTCGGCCCGCCGATCTATGTGCGGCATGAGATTGTGCATAACCGCCATGTGGTGGAAAGCCTGCGCGCCCGCGGCGCGGTGTTCGTTGATGAGTTGGACGAAATCCCGGCCGGTGCGATGACGGTGTTCTCGGCCCACGGTGTCGCCAAGCGCGTCGAGGAAGTCGCCAGGGATCGCGGCCTGCCGGTGATCGACGCCACTTGTCCGCTGGTCACCAAGGTGCACAACGAGGGCCGCCGCTATGCCGCCAATGGCAAGGAACTGATCCTGGTTGGCCATGCCGGGCATGCCGAGGTGGAGGGCACCATCGGCCAGATGCCGTCCAAGGTGCATCTGGTGCAGACGGTTGAAGATGTGGCCACGCTGACGCCGGATCATCCGGACTCGCTCGCCTACATCACCCAGACCACGCTCTCGGTGGACGACACTCGCGGCATCATCACCGCGCTGAAGGAGAAATTCCCGACCATCGCGGGCCCCGACGTGCGCGACATTTGCTACGCCACGCAGAACCGTCAGCAGGCGGTGCGCGATTTGGCCGAGAATGTGGACGTGATCTTGGTGGTCGGCTCGAAGAACAGCTCGAACTCCAACCGTCTGCGCGAGATTGGCGAAGAATTGGGCAAGGCTGCCTATCTGATCGACGACGCGAGCCATCTGCAACGCGAATGGTTCGACGGGATTGCGACCGTGGGCCTGACCGCCGGTGCCTCAGCACCGGAACTGCTGGTGCAGGGGGTCATCGACGGGCTGCGTGCGTTCGGTGAGGTTGAGGTCACCACGCTTGATGGTGTGGCGGAGGACGTGAAATTCCGCTTCCCGGCCGAGCTTGCCGACGCCTGATATTGTCGGAGTGTTCTTGAACAGAGGGCTCCTTCACCCAGGGTGAAGGAGCCCTTTGCACATGTTCGACGGAAAGGTGGACGCATGAAAGACCATGCCAGGGCATGCACCCCAGCCACTGGCTTTCGTGTGCATTCATGGTGGACTGGCCTACTGTACCCTTTGAGCTCAAGTTTCGCCGGTGTCCTTCCCTTCCAGGTGCTGCTCAGCTTCTGGTCCCCCTCGGAGCACGGCTGCTGGACTCTGCTTCTGTCAGCGGGACCAGTGCCAGGCAGCACTGGCCACATGAATGTGATGCTGCACGACCTCATCGGGAGGGCACTGGGTGGACCCCCAGCCGGCCAGCAGCTGAGGGCAC
>CAITEF010000676.1 GCA_903891315.1 uncultured Rhodospirillales bacterium
GGCGCTCGCCGCCGAGGGCTACACCACGCCGACGCCGATCCAGGAGCAGGCCATTCCGTTGGCACTCGCCGGGCGGGACGTCCAAGGCATCGCCCAGACCGGCACCGGCAAGACGGCCGCCTTCGCGCTGCCGATCATCGATCGCCTGATGGCCAACCCGAAGCGCCCGGCGCCGTTCACCTGCCGCGTGCGCGTGATCTCGCCCACCCGCGAATTGGCCAGCCAGATCGCTGACAGCTTCCGCGCCTATGGCAAGTTCACCGATATCCGCAGCACCGTCATGTTCGGCGGCGTGCCGAAAGGCCGTCAGGCCAAGGCGATGCAGATGGGCATCGACGTGCTTGTGGCAACGCCTGGCCGTCTGATCGACCATCTGCAAGACCGCTCGGTGCGGCTCGATCAGGTGGAAATCCTCGTCCTCGACGAGGCCGACCACATGCTCGATCTCGGCTTCATCGTGCCGATCCGCCAGATCGTGAAGCTGATCCCGCCGGTGCGTCAGACGATGTTCTTCTCGGCAACGATGCCAAAGGAAATCGGCAATCTCGCCGGGCAGATGCTGAAGAACCCGGCGCATGTCGCCGTCACCCCGGTGGCCACCACCGCGGAGCGGATCGATCAACATGTCGTCCTGCTCGACACCAGCCACAAGCGCTCGGTGCTGTTCGAACTGCTCTCCAGCGTCGTCACCGGCCGCACCCTGGTCTTCACCCGCACCAAGCACGGGGCGGACCGGGTGGTGAAGCATCTGGGTGAATCCGGAATCGCCGCCGTCGCCATCCATGGCAACAAAAGCCAGGGTCAGCGCGAGCGCGCCTTGGCTGAATTCAAGGCCGGTCGCTCCCGCGTGCTGGTCGCTACCGACATTGCCGCCCGTGGCATCGATGTCGATGGCGTCACCCATGTGATCAATTTCGACCTGCCGAATGTGCCCGAGACCTATGTCCACCGCATTGGCCGCACCGCGCGCGCCGGGGCAGACGGCGCGGCGATCAGCCTGTGTGATGCCGAGGAGAGGGCTTTCCTGCGCGATATCGAGAAATTGATCCGCATGAAAATCCCGCAATTGCCAACACCTACGGCACATCAGGCCCGCCCGCGCGCGGCCTGATGAATTGACGTGCGCGGTGGTTCGTCGCATCCAGTTGCCGCTTTGCATCGGATCGCCCCATGACTGACATCTCTCGCCGCGCTCTGCTCGCCGGAGCCGCCGCTGCGTTGCCGTTCGCGTCCGCCTTCGGGGCCGAGGAGCCGAAAGCTCCCGGTCTCAACGCGCATGCCAAACTCAAGGGCATGTTCTACGGAGCGGCAGTCAGCGGCGACGCCTTGGCCAATGACGCGGCGCTGATGGAGCACGTCTTTGCCGAAAGCGGCATGGTGGTCAGCGAGAACGCGTTCAAATGGTCCGACATCCATCCGGAGGCCGAGAAATACGACTTCTCTGGGGCCGACGCGCTGATGAAATGGGCGGGCGCGCATCGCATTCCGGTGCGCGGCCACACCCTGGTCTGGCATGAGGCCAATCCGGCGTGGCTGGAACCGGCCCTGTCGAAGACCACGGCCGAGAAAATCCTGCGCGACCATATCAAGACTGTTGTCGGCCGCTACGCCGGAAAGCTCGTGCATTGGGACGTGGTCAACGAGGTCATCCACGAGGAAGACCACAAGCCCCTCGCGCTGCGGGATACACCGTGGTTTCGCGCACTCGGCCCGGCCTATATCGACATCGCCTTCAACGCCACTGCCGCCGCCGATCCGAACGCGTTGCGGGTGATCAACGAATTCGGCGTCGATTACGGCATCGATTGGCAAATGCGCAAACGCGACCAATTGCTCGCTTTGTGTGCCGACCTGCTGCATCGCAAGGTGCCGGTGCAGGCGGTGGGGCTGCAGGCGCATCTGGATGCCGGCGAGATTGCCATTGATCAGAAAGGCCTCGCCCGCTTCGTCGCCGACATCGCGAGCCTCGGATTGAAGATCATCGTCACCGAGTTCGACGTGCGCGATCAGTCTCTGCCCGCTTCGGTCGCCGCGCGCGACACCGCCATTGCCGCCCATGGCCGCGCTTGGCTCGACGCGGTGCTGCCCAACCCCGCGGTGCTGGGCGTGCTGAGCTGGGGATTGTCGGATCGCGCCTCCTGGCTGAACACCAAATTTCCCCGCCCAGACGGCCTGAGCCAACGCCCTCTGCCGCTCGATGCGGAGCTGAACCGCAAGAAATTGTGGTCGGCGATGGCCGCCAGCTTCGATACCGTCCCGCCGCACGGGCCGCAGAAGAGCTGATCAGCCCGCTTCGATCCGCGCCAACCGCACCGCCGTGTGGCCTCGGCTGGCGCGCAGGCTCGGCATGACCAGCAGACAATCATCATAAGGCGTGCGGATTTCCGCCGTGCCGTCGAGCGCGATCAGCGTGTTGCGGCTGGGGATCACTTGACCGCCATGATAGGGCGCCACGAACGCGAATTGACCGGTGGTAGGCGAGATCGTGTGTGTCACCATCGCAATGCGCCGCGATGCACGTGCCGGTGCCGCCGGAGCATCGATCATCCCGTGCAGGGCCAGCATGGCCAGGACGGTTTGTTCGGTCATCGTCACGGTTTCTTCCTGCCAGTGCTGCCCGGCCTCAAGCAAATTGGCAATCGCGGAGCCGCCCGGTGCGACAAAGTGCGGATGATCGATCAGCCGCCGTCCTCCGGCATGCCCGGAATCAACGACCACCAGCCCTGGCAGCGGCAGGCGTCGCGCCAACTCCAACCCGCGTGACGCCGAGCCTGCAAGCAGCAGCGGGTCAGACGGCCAGAGCATCGAGTGCAGGTCGAGCAGCACATCCACAGTGTTGAGAAACGGCCGAATTTGGCGGGCACGCGCCAGTTCGTGGCTGTCCCGCCCGCCACGCAGCAGCGCCTCGTCCCAGATCCGATTCAAATCCTCGTCGATGAACCGGCTGGCGGTGGGCTCGGTCGGATCGAAGCGGTCGAACGCCGCGAGATTGATGAACCCCAGCGTCAGCGTGCCCCGCTGCGGTGTCAGCCCCTGACGCAGCAGCCGGTCAAGCACGATGGCGCCGGAGAATTCGTTGCCATGCATCAGCGACACGATCATCAGATGCGGGCCCGGTGTGCTCGCCTTGCGTTGGATGAAGCCGGGCAGGCCGAAATTGCCGGCCCGCCAGTGCGACAGGTCAGGCGGCGCGATCCTTACCGGGAACTCACCCGGAACGCGGTTGCGCGGCGCGGGCTCTGTCGCGGCACCGCTGGTCATTTGGCAAAGCGGGTGGCGAGGCGCCGGATGAATTCGTCACACGCGTCCAGTTGTGAGACGGCCACCCACTCATCCGGCTTGTGCGCCTGCTGGATCGCCCCCGGACCGCAGACGATGGAGGGTATGCCCGCCTCCTCGTAAATGCCGCCCTCGGTGCCGTAGCTGACTTTGCCGGTGCTGTTGGAGCCGGTGATCTGCTTGACCAGATTGGTCAGCTCATGATCGTCGGCCAGTCCCATGCCGGGCAGGAAGCCCACGATCTCGTAGCTGAATCCGGTGGAGGGGTCGGATTCCTGCATCCAGGATTGAATGTTGGCATCGACATAGTGGCGAAACCGGGCGAACTCCTCGTCCGCGTCATGGCCCGGTACGAAGCGCCATTCCATCACGAATTCGGCGGCCTCGGGGATGATGTTCAGGATCGTCCCACCGGACAGGGTGCCGACATGCGCCGTGGTGTAGGGCGGATCAAATCCCTCGACGAACGGGCCTTCCTTGGCGATACGCCGCGCCTCCGCGGCCATGTAGGCGACGGCCTCGGCGGCGGCATGCACCGCATTCACCCCGCGTTCCGGCTCGGACGAATGCCCCGGCGAGCCGCGTACGCTCACCTTGATCGCGATGCGGCCCTTATGGGCGAGAATCGGCTGCATCAAACTGGGCTCGCCGACCACGCAGAGATCGGGCTTCAGGCCGCTCTCGCCGATATCGGCGACCAGCCGCCGGGCGCCGTCCATGTTGGTCTCTTCATCGTAGGTGATGAACAGATGCACGGGCTTGGCCAGATTCATCGCCGCCAGATCGGGCACGGCGGCAAGGGCTGCGGCGACAAAACCCTTCATGTCACAGGACCCACGTCCGTAGAGCTTGCCGTCCTGCTCGAACAAGGTGAACGGATCGCGTGACCATGCCTGACCATCCACCGGCACGGTGTCGACATGGCCGGACAGCGCGATGCCGCCGGACACGTTCGGCCCGATGATCGCGTGCAGATTGGCCTTGGTGCCTTCCGGGTTGAGGCTGCGGCGCACCGGAATGTGATTCCGCGTCAGCCAATCCTCGGCGAAATCGATCAGCGCGAGGTTGGAATTGCGGCTGGTGGTGTCGAACGCGACCAGATGCCGCAGCATCTCGGTGGTGGACGGGTGTGCGGACAGGGCAGGCAGGGAGGTATTCATCGCCAGCAGTCTATACGCGCTGCCAGCCGCCGCAACCTGGGCGCGGAGACTACGTATTGCGAATTTTGTCTGACACAGGCGACGGTCTGCGCCGATGTCCGAACAAACCACCTTCTCAGTGACCTTGCCGCCACATTCGCTCGGAATGGCGCACCGCCTGTGGCGTACCCTGCCTGCGGGGCCGCGCCGAGTCGCTCTGTCGACGCTCACCGCGGCTCTGGCACCGCGTGTCGCGCGAGAGGCGGCGGTTGCGCCCGGTCTTGTGGTGGCAGGCGAGCTGGGCCGGGCGAGCGGACTGGGCGAGGGGGCGCGGTTGATGCTGGCGGCCTTGCGCGGGGCCGGATTCCCGCACATCGGCTGCGATATCGGTGATCCGGCACGGCGCGAGCGCATCGAGATCGCCGATGTCCCCGCGGCGATGCCGCTGGTGCTGCATGTCAACGCGCCGCTGCTGCCGCTGACGCTGCTGCGTCTGCCCCGGTCTGTGCTGCGCGGGCGGCGGCGGATCGGGTTCTGGTATTGGGAATTGCCGCATGTGCCCGAGTCGTGGCGGCCAGGATTCGATCTGGTGGACGAAATCTGGGTGCCGTCCCGATTCGTCGCCGAGTCGCTGGAGACCGTCTCGACATCGAAGCCGATTCGCATCGTGACGTTGCCGCTCGCTGCCGTCCCGCCGCAACCGAGCCGCAAGCAACGTGCCGATTTCGGCCTGCCTGAGGGCGTGCTGGTGGTGCTGGTCTCGCTCAGCCTTGCCTCCAGCGTCGCGCGGAAAAACCCGCTCGCCGCCATCGCCGCCTTCCGCGCTGCCTTCGGCGGCCGGAGGGATCGTTTGCTGGTGCTCAAACTCTCCGAATCGGAGCGGCACCCGACCGATCTCGGCCGAATCGCCGCAGCGATCCATGGCAGTGACAATATCCGCCTGTTTACCGCAGCACTCTCCGCCGCCGACCGTCATGCGCTGACCGCCAGCGCCGACATCGTGCTGTCGCTGCACCGTGCGGAGGGCTTCGGGCTGGTCCCGGCCGAGGCGATGTTGCTCGGCGTGCCGGTGGTGGCAACCGGTTGGTCTGCCACACGCGAATATATGTCGCCGGACGCCGCCGCCCTGGTGCCGTATCGCCTCGTCCCCGCTTGTGACGAGCGGGGCGTGTATGCGGTTCGTGGTGCGGTTTGGGCGGAGGCCGATATCGAGGCGGCGGCCGATCATCTCTGTCAGCTCGCCGACGATCCAGCCTTGCGCGCCCGTCTCGCAGCCGCCGGTCGGGATTTGGCGATGGCACGGCTCGGCGATGACGGGCTGCGAGATGCGATACGCGAACTCGGGTGATGCGGGTGCTGGTCTGGCAATGGGGGCGGCGTGGCGCGATGCCAAGGATCGCCGCCGAACTCGCCGCCGGTTTTGCAGCACTTCCGCACACCGAGGCGCTGCTGTCGCTGTCCACAAATGCTGAATTGCTGCGGTTGGATGCGGCTCCGGTCAACGACCTCCCGGTGGCGACCTATCACGGCATGCCCAGCTGCTTGCTGCGGTTGGCGATGTTGCCGGTGCTGTGTCTGCGTTTGCGGCGGGATTTGCGCCGCCTTGCGCCCGATCTGGCGATCTGCGTTGAACCCGGCCCGCTTGATCCGGCGATGGTGTTGGCGCTTCGTCTTTGCCGGGTGAGATTCCTGCTGCTCGTGCATGAGCGCAGCGCGCATGCGGGTGACGAACGCTTTGGGCGCGGAGTCCTCTCCTGGGTCATGCGCAGCTTTGCGGTCGGAATCGTCACATTGTCCGCCCATGTCGCCCATCAGATGGCCGCGAGCATGCCAGTGCGTCCGATTCTGTGCGCCAGCCTTCCAAGGCTGAAGCTTGGCCCGCCCGGCCCGCCGCCGCTTGTGCATGGCGGGAGGCTGCGATTGCTGTTTTTCGGACGGCTGCGACCCTACAAGGGCCTCGGTCTGCTGGCCGAGGCGTTGCAGCATTTCGATGCGGCATCGCGCTGCGAAATGCGGGTTGTCGGCCAGGGGGGCGAGACGGCGGAGCTGGCGGCGTTGCGGGCGCTGCCGCATGTCTCGGTGGAAAACCGCTGGGTGGCCGAGGACGAGATCGCGGGCTTGCTTGCCTGGGCCGATGCGGTGGTACTGCCCTATCTTGACGCCAGCCAGTCCGGAGTTGCCGCCTGCGCACTCGCGGCTGGACGATTCGTCGTCGCCACCGATGTCGGCGGCTTGCGCGAGCAGCTTGGCGGCGAGTCGCTCGCGCGGATCTGCGAACCCTCTCCAATGGCACTTGCCGCAACGCTTGAATCCCTCATTGCCGACCCGCCTTCCGGCGACACGGTGATGCGGCAGGATTGGCGCGATCTCGCCGCCCTGCTGTCGGCGCAGGCAATGGCGCTGGATGCCACGATAATCTTGCGACACGCCCCCAAAGAATGTCAGACAGAAACGTTCGCGCAGGAGCGTCGTTTTCAGAGCGAACGGGCGACACAGCGCCCTGGGCTCTGATGTTTTTGCGAAGTTGAGCAAGGCCATGGTGCCGAACCGGCGAGGGTATCTATGAGTCAGGTGATCGCCAATGACCGTTCCGGGAGAGCCGCCGCACTGGCACGCCGTCTCGGCCTGCCGGTCGTGCACGACGAATCAGTTGATTCCGTTCCCGATTCGCAGATGGAAGAAATCCATCAGACCGAACACGCTCTGCCATTGCCACCTCTGCCGCCCCTGCCTGCCCGGCCGGTCGAAGCCTCTGCGCCGCCGGCCGAACCCATACTGCAGGACAGCACGCCCCCGTTCGGCATGGTGGCGGATCTGTCGAGCCATGTGGCTGATCTGCAATCGACACTGTCTCGTCGTGAGGCGGATTTGGAGGCCATCAAACAGGAGCGCGACCGGCTTGCGGCAGAGAACAGCACGTTCTCGCAATTCTTCGAACGACTCCATGTGGCACGACAAGGCCGACGCTTGTGGATGGTGGGCGGCACGATTGTGCTGGCGATCGTTGGGTATCTGGTCAACGGCTACATCATCAATCCCAAGCTGCCCGACCCCGCTTTTGCCAACATGCAGATCGCGCCCGGCGGCAAGCGGCCCGGCGTGATCGCCAAGGCCGGGGCGCATATGCTGCGCAGCACACAGGACAATTCGTTCGAAATAGCCTGGCTGGAACCCGGCACCAAGGTGGTGGTGCTTGACATTGTCACGGTGGCGCTTGAGCAATGGGTGGTGATCGAGGCGGTCGGCACCAAGGGCTATATCCGCAGGCTGGAGATCAACCTCGCCTCGTGACCGATGGGCTGCAAAGAGGCTTTTGCCAGCAGCGGTGCAGCGGCATATTGTCCGCTTATGAGCTCCAAGAACGGCGTCGATATCAACCCTGAAGATCTGGAACGCCTTGCCAATCGCGTGGCGCAGTTGGCGGGGTATGACCAGGATGCCGACAATGCCGGTCGCGCCGTCGCCGCTCTGGTGCGGCGGATCGGCATCTCGGCGGGTGATCTGCGTGACTGGCTGATTGCCGGCGCACTCGCGCGCAAACCTCTCGGCCCCGAGCCCACCATTCGCGCGCCCAACGCCGCTGATTTGCGGCGGCTGGAACAATCGCTGGCCAATTCCGAGCACAGCCTTCGCGTCGTCGAAGCCCAGTTGCGGCATGCGCAGAACGAGCGCGAGGCGATGCGGGAGGAAAACGAGTTGCTGATCGAGGCGCTTGATCGTGCGCGCTCAGCTGAACAAGTGCGCCGCTATGTCGGCCTCGCTGTCGTCGCCGCCGCCATTCTCGGTGCGGTTGTGATCACCAGCGGCCCATCGCTGCGCCCGATCCCGCAGGGGCCGACCACGCGCCCGTTCGGCTCGCCTTTCTTGCGTCAAGGTGTCGTGCGCGGGGCCGGGGCGACAGTCTATCGGGTGCCACAAACCACCGGCATGGTCGTCACCCAACTCGCCGCCGGATCGCGCGTGCAGGTGCGCCAAACCGTCGAGCGCGACCTGCTGCATTGGGTGGAGATTGAGGTCGGCGGGATTTCCGGTTATGTACTGTCCACTGAGATCGACGTCGCCGACCCCGGATTGCGGTGAAATCCGCCGCACCGCACAATCCCGCATGGCGCACCCGTGAATTTGCGCTAGACAGGGTGGTCGAATTCCTCTAGCACCACGCGCTCATTTGGAACGCGGGAGACCTCGGGCCGCGCATCGTGCGTGGCGAGGTCGTATGCACCGCGGTCCCTGGGAAAGAGCCTGGGATCATGGCGAAGAAGATTGTCGGTTACATCAAGCTGCAGGTGCCTGCGGGCAA
>CAITEF010000677.1 GCA_903891315.1 uncultured Rhodospirillales bacterium
ACGCGCCGACTTGCCGCTGCGGCCGCGCAGGTAATACAGCTTCGCGCGACGCACATCGCCACGACGGACAACGGCGATCTCGGCGATGGTCGGGGCGTAGAGTGGGAAGACGCGCTCCACACCTTCGCCGTAGCTGATCTTGCGGACGGTGAAGTTGCTGTTCAGGCCCTTGTTCGAACGCGCGATGCACACGCCCTCGAAGTTCTGCACGCGGGTGCGCTCGCCTTCGACGACCTTGACTGCGACGCGCAGCGTGTCACCGGGCTGGAATACCGGGACCGGGCGCTCGGCGACGAGCTTGGCGATCGTCTCGGCCTCGTATTGCTGGATGATGTTCATGACCTTGGTCCTCTTGTCTCAAACTTGGGTTAAACGGGAGCCGTCACGTGACGCGCCCACAGATCGGGCCGCCGCGCGCGGGTGATTTCTTGCGATTTCGCCAAACGCCAAGCGGCGATGGCGGCATGGTTGCCGGACAGCAGCACGTCGGGAACCGAGTGGCCTTGCCATTCGGCCGGGCGCGTGTAGTGCGGATATTCGAGCAGGCCGTGCGAGAAGCTCTCCTCCTCGCCGGATTCTTCCTTCCCCATCACGCCCGGCAGCAGCCGGACGCAGGCGTCGAGCAGCACGAGGGCCGCCGTCTCGCCACCGGAGAGGATGTAGTCGCCGATGGAGATCTCGGTGAGTTGGCGCGCCTCGATCACTCGCTGATCGATGCCTTCGAACCGCCCGCAGAGCAGCACCACGCCCGGCCCTGCGGCCAGACGACGGACGGTGGCCTGATCGAGCGGCGCGCCGCGCGGGGTGAGCACCACCACGGGGCGGTCATCCCCCTTGGCATCCACACAGTCCGCAAGGGCTGCATCGACGACATCGGCGCGCAGAACCATACCGGCTCCACCACCGAACGGGGTGTCGTCCACCGCGCGGTGACGGCCGAGACCGTGTTCGCGGAGCTGACGGGCTTCGAGTGACCAGATGCCCTGCTCCATCGCGCGACCGGCCAAGGAATGGCCGAGCGGTCCGGGGAACATCTCGGGGTAGAGGGTGATGATGGTGGCGCGCCAAGGGGACATGAGCGTCATAGCGTCAGCACCCCCATCTCCGGCTCGTCTTCGTGCGCGGCCAGTTCGGCCGCACGCGCCTGATCTTCCGGCTTCACTTCGATCTCGGCGGGCAGGAGCACCTCAAGCCGTCCACCAGCGATATCCACCACCGGTACACAGGCGCGGGTGAAGGGCACGAGGCGGTTGGTGATCTCCAGGAAGGTGCCCGCGCCATAGTCGTGCACGAACTGCACACGACCGAGCGACAGACCCTCCGGCGTGAAGGCTTCCAGACCGAGAAGGTCGGCGTTGTAGAACTCCTCCTCCTCCGTCGGTGGCAGCTTGTCACGCGGGATGTAGAGGCGGGTGTTGACCAGCGATTGCGCGCCCTCACGGGTGGTGATTTTCACCCGCTTGCGGTCGATCACCTCGAAGATCTCGGCAATGCCTTCGCCCGCCCAACGCAGCCGGAAGCGTCGGCCATCCTCCGCACGGAGAACGCCGTATTCGGTGAGGTTGCCTGGCTCTGCGGTGTAGCTGTGCACATGCGACAGCCCCCGCACGCCATGCGGCCTTCCGATCACGCCCAACAGGATGAGGGACTGCGGCACCTTATTTCACTCAGGCGCCCGCAGCTGCTTTTGCCCGCTCCTGCGCCTTCTTCTTCGGCGCAGACTGGATGGGCTGCTCGTTATACTTCGGCATCGGCGCCAGACCGGCATGGCCGAGGAACTTGGCAACGCGGTCAGTGGCCAGAGCGCCCTCGCTCAGCCAATGCGCGATGCGGTCGTTCTGCAGGCGAATGCGCTCGGCATGGTCGGCGGGCAGCATCGGGTTGTAGCTGCCAACCTTCTCGATGAAGCGGCCATCGCGCGGGCTGCGGCTGTCGGCGACAACGATGTGGTAGTAAGGGCGCTTCTTGGCGCCAGCGCGGGAGAGGCGGATCTTGAGACCCATGGTGGTGTTACTCCGTTCTAGATGTCTGCAAAGGGTTGAGGGGGTGGATCAGAAAGGTCTCCGGCCACCCCCGCCAGGGGGCATGCCTTTCGGCATCAGGGCACCAAGTCCCTGACGCATAAGGCCTTTCTGGCCAAGCTTGTTCATCCGCTTCATCATGTCCGACATATCGTCGAACTGTTTCAGCAGCTTGTTGACGTCCTGCACCGTGGTGCCGGAGCCTGCGGCGATGCGCTTCTTGCGGCTCGCCTTGAGGATGTCCGGGTTCTTGCGCTCTTTCGGCGTCATCGAGGAGACGATGGCGATCTGGCGGCCGAGCAGTTTGGGGTCGATCTTCGCGTCGCCCGCGGCGGCCTGCAGCTTCGCCCCGCCCGGAAGCATGCCGAGGATGGAGGAGATGCTGCCCATCTTGCCGATCTGCTTGAGCTGGCTGGCGAAATCTTCGAGATCGAAGGTGCCCTTCGCCATTTTCTTGGCGAGTTTTTCGGCATCGGCCTGATCGACGAGTTCGGCGGCGCGCTCGACGAGGCCGACGACGTCGCCCATGCCGAGGATGCGGCCAGCGACACGCTCGGGATGGAAATCCTCCAGCGCGTCGAGCTTCTCGCCCGAGCCGGTGAGCTTGATCGGCGCACCGGTGATGGCGCGCATCGACAGCGCCGCACCGCCGCGAGAGTCACCATCCATTCGGGTCATCACGATGCCGGTGACACCGACAGCGTCGTTGAAGGCTTTGGCGGTGTTGACCGCGTCCTGGCCGGTGAGGGCGTCGACGACCAGCAGGGTTTCGGCCGGGTTGGTGGCCGCCCTGATCTGGCGGACTTCCTCCATCAGCGCTTCGTCGATGGACAGGCGACCGGCGGTGTCGAGGATGACGACGTCGAACACCTCGCGGCGGCCCATATCCATCGCGCGCCGGGCGATCTCAATCGGCGTCTGGCCGGGGATGATCGGCAGCGAGGCGACGCCCGCGCGCTCGGCAAGCTGCTGGAGCTGCAACTGGGCGGCGGGGCGCTGGGTGTCGAGCGAGGCGAGCAACACCTTTTTCTTGTCGCGCTTGGACAGGCGCAGCGCGATCTTGCCCGAGGTGGTGGTCTTGCCCGAGCCCTGCAGGCCGACCATCAGGATCGGCACCGGCGAGACCGCATTCAGATTGATCGGCACCGCCCCTGCCCCGCCGAGGGCTTCGACGAGCACGTCGTGGACGATTTTGACGACCTGCTGGCCGGGGGAGACGCTGTCGAGCACTTCGGAGCCGACGGCCCGCTCGCGCGCCTTGGAGATGAAGTCCTTGACGACCGGGAGTGCGACGTCGGCATCCAGCAGCGCGAGGCGAATTTCGCGCATGGCTTCGGCGACGTCGATCTCGCTCAGCGATCCGCGACCGCGGAGCCGATCAAAGACGCCTGAAAGCTTGGTGGACAACGCGTCGAACAAACAGACCTCAATTGCGCATGTGACTGCGCACAACGGAAAACGCGCCGCTGCGCGAACACTCGCGGAGCGACGGGGAAGAGGGCGGCGGTATGATCCTGTGTGGGGCGGGAGTCAAGTGTGGCGATGCATAGCACCACAAGCCGGGATGACGTCTCGATAGATTGCCACGGCGCTGCGCGCCTCGCAATGACGACGGGGGAAAGACGTAGGGTGCCAATTCCGCAGTGTTTAGACCGGAGACATCCCTGACAGATGTTCGGA
>CAITEF010000678.1 GCA_903891315.1 uncultured Rhodospirillales bacterium
AAAAAGAGAGCTCTAGGCCGGGCAGCCCGGCGCAGAGCGTTGCAAGAGCGATCGCGAACTGCTCCGGGGTGGTGTAGGGCTCCGGCCGCACCTCGGCGCCGTCGGCGTCAACAAGCCATGCCCCAAATCCACGATCGTCCGCCGCCACGTTGATGATCGGTGAGACGGGAACCGCCGCCGGTGGTGGTTTCGGTGCGGATGCCGTTGTTGTCGGAGCGGCCTTTTCGGTGACGGGTTGGCCCTCTGATTGTTGAGGCTGCGTCGGCTCGACAGCCGGGCGATTGGGGCCGGTTGGCTGTGTGGACGCGGCGGTCCGTGATGTTGGTGCCGGCGACGGCTTATGGGGTGGCGCTTCCCAATGTTCCGGCGCCATGTTCTTCGGCGTCTTTCCTTCGGACACAGCCTTCTCCGCAGAGACGACAATGCCATCCTGGTCGATCACCGGACCGCTGTAATCGCCCATCTCGTCGGCTGTGGCCTCATCGCCCAATTCCTCGGGAAACGCGCGCCGCAGCGCAGCGGCTTCGGCGCACTTCTCGATCTGCCCCCTGGGCCGCTTGATCCACATGTCGTTCGGAACATTGAGGCGTCCGCGCGAGGCGAAGGTCTCCATCCAGTAGACCTTGGGGCCCGGAATGCCCCAGCGTTCATCGCCCATCTTCCGATAGACGGTGACCTGAGCCCATTCGGGAAATGTGACAGTGATCTCGCGCGGAGCCTTGCTGTTGCCACGCCCGTCGTCGTCATCGCCCGGAATGGTCCATGTGTGCTGGATGTCCGGACCGAATTTCGTCTCGTCGCAACCGGCGAACTGTTTGGTTCGCATCGCCGTGGTGCGAGCCTCGCCGATGCCCGGCCAGACGGTTTCGACGTAGCCGCGCTTCTCCTTGCTCCAGATTGGCACGACGTGCACGACGCGCTTGAACGGATCGAGGCCGCGCTGCTTGCAGTAAGACAGCGCCAGGATCACGCCTTCGCTGGTCTTGGCCGCCGGAAAGATGGCTTCGACAAGAGCGCGCCACCCACTGCGGTCGACGCCGAACCGCTCTTCAATTGCGGGGTGGTACGGTAGTCGCTCGGTGGCAATGGCAACGGCGACCTGTTCAGTCCGGTCGCGTTGCTGCGCATGCACCGAGCGCGTGCGGTCGTTGGTATGACTCATGGGTTCTCCTGGGAAATGTCTCAGTAAGCCTTGCCGCCAGCGGCGTTCCGGTGAGCGTGAGTATGATCGGCGCGGCGCGCATTGTAGGCGAGCTTCTCTGCGATCGCCCCACCAAGGTCATAGTTCATCGCGCCGGCCAAATCAAAAACCCGGATCACCGTGTCGGCCAATTCGACCTCGGCCATCTTCCGATGCGGCAAATGATCGTCCATCAGGTTCTTGCGATCGCCCTCCAGAGCTTCGGACAATTCGCTGTGGCAGAGCGCGATCCGCACCGGGAACAACGCCCTGTTTTCATCTTCCGTCCGAGGCTCTCCCGTTCTGAGGTCATTGTGCCACCCGGCCGCCTTGCTGCCGCCGTAGCACGCCTCAGTCAGAATACGACCAGCTTCCTCGATATCCATCTCAACTCCTGTTGTTCGCCCCTACGACCGCGACCGGCGCGCGGACTGTTCCTGGAAAATGCGCAAGCCCGGCGCTTCACGCAGCGGCGCCGTGCGCGCCGTGATCGCCGCCCGGATGTTCTTGTCGTCCGTGGTGAGAAGAGTCGGTGGAAGTGCGCCGTTCTGCGTCAGAACCTGCATCGCGGCCTGGAGCACAGCCTTCGTGCCGGCGACGCCGATCATGCTTGCCGCTGCCACCCTGTTAATGAAGTCCTCTCGTGCCAGCGCCGGCGCACCGACGGCAAGGCAGAGCGCGGCCATGTCGGTCACCTCGAATGTCCAGCGTCCGCCCAGGCCGATCGTCGTCCCAGAGGCCGTGTGTTGCCGCACCAAAGCGGTGGCCGGCTCAGCCGCATGGGCACCGATCAGCGCGGACGTTGCCATGGCATTGTCCGCATCGGCAGCCGCCTGATCCGTCTCGTATCGAACCTGCTCCTCAGCTTCTTCCGAGGTGGCGCCATGGGCCTCCAACGCGGCAATGCGTAGGCGCTCCTGCTCCGCGAGCGCCCGGGCCTCTTCAGCTTTGCGCCGAGCCTCCGCCGCCGCGGCCGCTGCCGCTGCCTCTCGCTCCCGACGCTCGCGCTCGGCTTTGTCCGTCAGGTATTTCGTCTGCGCCCATTGCATCGTGCCCGGGCCCGGCGGATAGCGCTTGCCGCTGACCGTGCGAGACACGCCGCGGATGTCGGCTACGGGATCGGCCAGCCCGCCCTTGAACCAGCCATCGATCTGCTGACCGGCCTCATAGACCTTCAGCTTGACGCGCTTTCGCGCCTCGTCGACCTCGGCCATGAAGTCGTCGTACTGCCGGATCTCATCCGCCAGCCGGGCGTTTTCCTGGTCGTCGGCGATGTCGATCAGACGACCGGCCGGCCCCTTGTGGTCCGCCTGCCACTTTTGGCATGCGGCCAGGAGTTCATCGCCCCGCGCTCTCAGGTCGGGATAGTGCAGGGCGAACAGTTTGGGCAGTTCCGCCGGCTCGACCACCAGCAGCCTTTCGGGATCGATCCCCAATAGGCGCTGTTCATCGGTCAGTTCATCTGGTGGCGGCGCATTGCCGCCGATCCCCAGGCGCGGATTGAGATCGTCGCTCATGCTGATGCCTTTCCGCCCCGTTTGCGTATCAATCGAAGTGTGACCTCGGTATAGGCTTCAAGAATATCTCGACCTGTGCCCACAGCCTTCGGGGATGTCACGATTTCTGCCAGGATAGCAGCCAAGGCATAAATGGTGTCGGCCAATCCCACATTAGGCGTCCTAGTCTGAAGGGCAACAAACCCCTCAAGTAGCGCGCCTACAGCAAGGTGGTTGACGTTCGCCTCCAGTTCATCGGCAAGAGCTTCAGCGTTTTTCATGGCGCTGCCGTCCCGAGGCGCTTCGTGCTGGCGTAGGGGTAGAGCTTCCCCTCATAACGCGGCGGATCGTAGGGACGAACATAGGCCCCGCCCTTTTTGCCCTGCCGGAACTTTTCCGCCTTGGCGTCCAATGCAGCCTGCTTTTCCGCGCGACGTATCGCGCCCTTGCTGATCCTCGTCATATCGCAGCCTCCTGCCGGTGGGGTGGGTGCTGGTTGGCGCGGCGCCAGAACAGGTGTTCGTCGCCACGCATCAGCATCAGATGAGCCAAAATATCGTCGGTCGGACACATCGCGCCGGCCCACGATCCTTCGTAGTACCCGATGGGATGCAGACAGAGGGCGGCCAGCACCCGCAATCCCCGACCTTGCTTCATGTATCCATTGTTGTGGGTAATCGCCAACGTCGGCCGCAGGCGGCGAAACATATAGGATATGCCCGATCGAGCGCTGCGCTCCAAGAAACTCCCGGTCATCAGATATTGCTTGAACTGCCTGTGACGCAGGAGAGTCCCAAGCGTGTTGACCGCGGCGGACTCCTGCTCGATGCCCCAGGCGTCGGCGGCGCCGAGCGTTGCGATCTCCATCGCCACACGATTGGCTGAGGATGTCAGGCCCCACTCGACCTTGCCGGCCTTCTCCCAGACTGTGACCTCGCCACGGTATCTGACAGACCAAAAGGAGTTGCGTACCCGCACGTCCCTCATAAAGTCGACGTCTTCCTCGGACGGATCCTTGCGATACATGCCCGTCAACGCTTCGGCGTTCGGCCACGTCGGCTCAATCCG
>CAITEF010000679.1 GCA_903891315.1 uncultured Rhodospirillales bacterium
GGGCAGCATCGCGGTGGATTGCTGCGCTGCGCTCGCAGTGACGAGCTTTTGATGATGAATTGATGAGCAATTACATTGACCGCCACCCTTGATTTATCATCTATGCTTGCCGATGGATTTCACCCCCTCCCCCACACAACCAGCGCCTGACATCACCGCTCGTTTGCGGATGATTTTGGCTGGGCTGCGGGCGTTGATGGGGTATTGGGGGCTGGAGGGACAACTTGCCATCCTGCTCTACAATCGGACAGGCCGGACCTTCGCGCGGTTTGAGCGGATGCTGGTGCGGTTTCGGCAGGGCAAACTCCGCATGGGCATGCCGAGGCAAACGACCGTGCGGCGCAGTGGGGCCTCGGCGTGTCGTGGACCCGACCTCCCGCGGAAATTTGGCTGGATCGTCGGGCCGGGTGGGTATCGGGCGATGGGGTATCGTTCGCAACTGGTCCACCTGCTGACGACAGAGCCTGAGATGATGGCGATGCTGGACACCTATCCGCAAGCACGTCGCGTGTTGCGGCCGTTGCTGCGGGCGTTGGGCGTTGATGAACTGGCTTGGGTGCCAACGCCGCCGCGACCGCCGAAGCCTCGCATGCCACGCAAACCGCGTCCGAAGCCGGAGCCGTTCAAAATCAAACTGCCGCGCGGGGTGATCACCTGGGCGCGGCGAGAGAAGCGATTGGAGCGCGCCCGCGAAGAATTAAAACGGCTGCGGGCGCTGGCGTAGAGAGGCGATTCAAATGTTCCGGGTTGTGACTGAGATTGGTGGGGTCGCTTCGTGATCCCATCCTACGGGTTAAGACTGGCATTGGCATTGCTTGGTTTTCTCCAACGCATGGAGACATTGATGAATCCCTCACATTTCTTCCCGATCTCGCGGCGGCTCGTCCTGGGTGGCTTGTTGGCAGCACCGCTTCTGAGCTTCCCGCGCGCCCAGGCTGCGGAGGCAAAGAAAATCGCCGTATTGTTCGCGGGCAGCACCAGCGATCACGGCTTCATGCAGGCCGGCTTCCAAGGGCTGAAGGCCGCGGCGGAGCAAGCCGGTGCGACATTCACTTTCAAGGAAGGGGTGAAGCCCGAGCAAACCCTGCTCGCCGAGGCACTTCGCGAATTGGCGCGCACCGGCCCTGATCTTGTCATCGCCCATGGCGGGCAGAACAACGCGGCCGCCCAACTCGTCGCCGCCGAGTTTCCGCAGATTCTGTTTGCCGTCACCCAGGGCAATGTGACGGGGGCGAATTTGGCGAGCTACGAGGTGCTGCAGGAGGAATCCGCCTTCCTCGCCGGTGCGCTGGCGGCCTGGACGACGAAGACGGGCGTGGTTGGGCATATGTCCGGCATCCGCGTGGTGCCCGGTCTCAAGGGCCGCGCCGCCTATGCGAACGGGGTGGCCTATGCTGATCCGAAAGTGCGGTTGCTGACCAATTTCTCCGGCAATCAGGACGACAATGCGCTGTCGAAAAAGATCGCCCTGGCGGAGATCGACAAAGGGGCGGATGTGATTTTCACCATGCTCAATGCGGGCCGGATGGGCGCGATTGAGGCGTGTCGGGAGAAGGGCGCCAAGCAGATCGGCAATGTCGGCGATTGGGTGGCGAGCGTGCCGGATGTGTTCATCGGCTCGGCGATGGCCGATTCCGGCTTGGCACTGAGCAATGCGGTGACGGACTTGGCCGCATCGCGTTTCCAGCCCGGCGTGATCAAGAAGATTGGGCTTGAACAACAAGCCGCGATTCGGCTCTCCGTCGCCGACAGCGTGGCCAGCCCGATCCGCGCGCGACTGGCCGGGCTTGCTGCTGACATCGTCGCCCACAAGGTGAGCGTCTCGACGGTCTGGACCGGTGAGGAGTTCGCCACCCCCGCCTGACCGCAAGCCATGCAAAAGTCACAAAACGACGTGTCGTGGACCAGCCAGCACTTTGCTATACTCTCGGCCAATACGACATCAGGGGACGCGACATGAACAAAACACTCCAGCGCCTGCCGCTGCTCGTTCTGATGACGGCACTTGCGGGGTGTTCGTGGTTCGCCTCCAAACCGGCCCCTGCGCCGAAAGTCGGCGGGGAGTGCTCCTATTCCACCCAGGTGACGCTGTTCACCGCCGAGTCCAAGGGCAAGCAGACCGACGACGCCACCCAAATTGTGTTCAGCGGCGTGGCCGACGATCTGCCGGCGGCGGTGAAGAATGCGGTCTTCGTGGGAATATTCGCCAAGGCGACCGAGCCCAAGATCGATGCGGGCCAGGCCTTCCCCGGCAAGATCCAAACCGAGACCAAGGGCACATGCACGCCCATCGTCTATGCGGTGGTGATCAACGGCGTGCCCTATAGCTTGGAGCCCAAGGCGAAATAGCCTCGTTCAGGAGCGCCTGCCGAACATCACGGCGAGCACCAGCATGCCGCCGAAGGTCACGAACTCAAAGGCAAGCGGATTGCGGTTCCAGGCGAGCCAGGCTGCCACCGCAAGCATGGCGATACCGACCGACACGACGATCTTCTGGCGCATCGCTTCCCTATTTCTCGGTCTCGCGCACCGCCCGCTCCACCCGCCGGTCCGGCAGCAACCACATCAGCGCCACGCCGACATAGATCGCATCGGCCAGCCGGACATCGACGAAGGACAGTCCGATCCCGGTGAGATAGAGCAGCGGCGAGATTTTCGCCTTCAGATCCCGCCCGATCGCGCGCAGCAACCGTGAGCCTTCCCCCTGTTGGCGGACGATCACCCGGAACATCACGTACCACGCCAAGGCGGGCATCAGCAGCGAGACGCCATAGAGCGCTGTCGGGACCGGGGCGAACTCGTTTTGGCTCATCCAGGCGGTGGTGAACGGCACGAAGGAGAGCCAGAACAGCAAATTCAGATTGGACCACAGCACCGCACCCTCAACCTGATCGACCAGATGGAAGAAATGATGGTGATTGTTCCAGTAAATGCCGACATAGAGGTAACTCAGCACGTAGCTCAGAAACACCGGCCACAGCGCCATCAGATCGGCCAAGCTCGCCCCGTGCGGCGGGCGGAGATCGATCACCATGATGGTGATGATCACCGCGAAGACACCATCGGTGAAAGCGGTGACACGGTCGCGTTTCATGTCGCTCCTGGCATTCGGTTCCGCCGACCACAAGAGCCGTGGGTCCGCACCGGGATCAAGCAGAATCGCCCAGGATCAGGCGGCGTCTGCCTGATCCTGCGCGTTGAAGGTGAACATCCGCCGGTAGAACACGCGGATCAGCGCGAAGGTCGACAATTCGGTGATCAGGCGGACATAGCCGCCGTAGAACAGCTTGCGGATGAGGGCGACGCGCTGGGTCGGTGTCGGGAACATGCGCAAGCGCCACTGATAGCCGTGCTGGCCCAGCACCTCCGCCTCAACCTCGCCGACCTCGGCCACACGCACGCGGAGCCGATTTCCGGTGACCAATGGCAAATGGGTCAAGGCGATGCGGGCACCGGAGACCGAGATATTGACCAGTTCGCCATGCAGCACCGCACCGGCCACCAACACCTGGCATGGCTCATTGGCACGGAACCGTTCCTCACGGGTGCGGGGCAATTCGACGCAGAGCAAGGCCGCGATCACCAAGCAGAGCAGATTGTAAAAGCTCCAGAACAGATTCATCAGCTCGACAGAGGGCGGTGTGTCGCCGGAGGAGCCCGCCAGGAAGCGGAAGCCGATCCCGCCCACCAGGAACACCGCCACCAGCACGAAGCGCTGCATCATGCCCCAATGGACCACCACGCGATCCCGGCTGAGCCCCTTGGCGGTGACCTTGAACTTCTGGTTGCGGTTGCCGAACAGGCCGATCACGCTGGCACGGATCGAATCCACCGTCATCAGCAGCGCCATCGCGTCGCACAATATCGGCACATTGGTGCCGCGGCTCACCCAGCCCAGGAACCATATACAGCTGATCCAGTAGGGGCCGAGATAGGTGAAGATCGACGGCAGATCGGTGTTCATCACCACAATGCCGGTCCACCAATAGAGCACCGGTCCGAGCAGGCCAAAGATGCGCATCAAGGGCGAGACCGTCCAGAACAG
This sequence comes from uncultured Rhodospirillales bacterium, assembly GCA_903891315.1. Classification (GTDB taxonomy): domain Bacteria; phylum Pseudomonadota; class Alphaproteobacteria; order Acetobacterales; family Acetobacteraceae; genus CAIQQQ01. The sequence continues at coordinate 4,046 of CAITEF010000679.1, forward strand.
CACGGTGTCCAGCGTGTGCAGGCGCATCCTCAGCGGCACCTGCCCGCGGGAGAGCGGACCCCATTGGGTGCGCACGATCTGCATCGTGCCCAGGCACCAGCGACCACGCTGGGTGACATATTCGCCCAGGCCCTCGGGGGCGAGCCCCACCGTCAGCGGCTCGCCGAGATAGACCGTGCGATAGCCGAGCGCCTTGAACTTGATCGACAGCAGCAAATCTTCGGTGACGCTTTCGGTTGGGAACCCGCCGATCTCCGCCAGTCGGTCGGCGCGCACCAGCGCCGAGGTGCCGCAGGAGAACGCGGTACCATGCGCATCCTTGGAGGGCAGAATGACGTCGAAGAAAAAGCGCTGCTCGTCGGGGATGACGTGCACGCCACCCAGGTTGAGCTGGATCGGGTCGGGATTGAAGAACAGCTGTGGCGTCTGCACCACCGCCACACCGTCATCGTGAAACAGCCCGACAGCGCGGCGCAGGAAATCCGGTTTGGCGACGAAATCAGCATCCAGCACGGCGATGATCTCGGGCTTCTGCTCCATGCGGCGCAGTTGCGCGATGCCGGCATTCATGTTGCCCGCCTTGCCGTGCAGGTTGTTAGGCCGCGTCATGTAGCCGGCACCGTGCTGCTCGGCGAGGTCGCGCAGCCATTCCCGCCGGCTGTCATCGAGCACCCAGACGCGCAGCCGCGGATAATCCTGGGAGATCGCGCCGACGATGGTGCGCTCCAGAATGTCGCGATCCTCATTGTAGGTCGGGATCAACAGATCGATCAGCGGCGGACCGCCGGGCAGGCTTTCCGGCGGATGAGCATCCGCCTCCGCCGAGCGCCACACCGTGCGCGACAGCACGTGGAACAGCAGCAGCCCCGCCATCGAGGACACCACCTCGATGAGGAAATAGACATAGCCCAACAACGCGTCGAACGACCACGTCAAGGGCGGCAACGTCTCGACCCCGCGCCAGACCAGATAGCGGATCATAAAGAAGCTTGTGCCATAGGCACCGATCAGCCGAACCCATTTGCCGTCAGGATTCAGATTCGGCACCGCGATCATATAGCAGCCGATCACCAGCAGCACGGGTGCCGCCGCCAGCATGATGTCGTTCATGACGCAGCCTCGACGCAGACAGCCGTCAGGGGCGCGCCCAGAATGAGTGGGCTTCGACGCATGGTTGAAACCTTATCTGGTAAAATTCCCGTGATTGGACTGAGAATCACAAAAATGCTTGTCTCTTGTCAACAACGGTCTCAGTAAAGAAATTTTAACCGCCGGTTCCGTCAATGCATATTGGTTGCGGTTCATTGATCAATTCCGAATACAGGCCGGAACGGGTCAAAATATGCTTGTGCAGTCCCGACCGCATTATCGATCATGTTGGTCAGCCGATATCGGCACGGCGAGGCGTGCGCCGATTGCATCGATGGCCAGAGTGATCAGCGCCGGGGCTGGTGGAGGGCGGGATTCGACCGGCGGAGAATTACCGCCCGCGCGCCTTCCGCCACGCCGCGAACGTGTCCAGATTGCGCTCATCGGTCGGCGGATACAGACCCAGCGTGATCGCTCCGTCGCGCACGCGCTCCTGCACGTAATCCTCGAACACCGTCATCTCCACTGCCTCGTCGGCGATCTCCTCGGCGATCTCGGCAGGGATGACGATCACGCCATCGGCGTCGCCCACGATCACGTCACCGGGGAACACCGGGGCGTCGCCACAGCCGATGGGGACGTTGATGTCGATGGCCTCGTGCAGCGTGAGGTTGGTGGGGGCGGAGGGGCGCTGGTGGTAGGAGGCGATGTTCATCGTGGCGATGTCGGCCGAGTCACGAAAGCCGCCATCGGTGACCACGCCGACCACGCCTCGCACCATCAGTCGGGTGACGAGAATGCCACCGGCCGAGGCTGCGCGGGCGTCCTTGCGGCTGTCGAACACCATCACGCAACCGGCGGGTGCCTCTTCGACGCCTTTGCGCTGCGGGTGGGAGTGGTTGCGGAAGATCGACATCGGGTTGCGATCCTCACGCGCCGGCATGTAGCGCAGTGTGTAAGCGGGCCCGACCATCGAGCGGCCGTCCTTGGGCAGGCCGAGCGGCACCACGTTCTGAATCATCTGGTTGCGCAGGCCACGTTTGTAGAGTGCGCTGGCGATTGTGGCGGTGCTGACGCCGCGCAATTTCTCGCGGGTCGTCTCGTTCATCGAGATATTGGGCATCGAAACCATCGTCGTCACCTCTTAATAAATGGCAGGCTCTCCGACGGGTGCGCCGAAATCGGTGCGCAGGAAGTCGAAATCGCAACCCTTGTCAGCTTGCTGGATGTGCTTGCTGAACATCTGGCCATAGCCCCGTTCATAGCGCGGGGGAAGCGGCACCCAGGCGGCGCGGCGGGCGGCAAGTTCCTCGTCGGAGACCTCCATCCGGATCGAGCGCGCGGCAACATCGATGGTGACGATGTCGCCGGTGCGCAGCAGTGCCAGCGGTCCGCCGATGTAGCTCTCGGGGGAGACATGCAGCACACAGGCACCATAGGAGGTGCCGGACATGCGGGCGTCGGACATCCGCAACATGTCGCGATGGCCTTCCTTGAGCAGCTTCTTCGGCATCGGCAACATCCCCCATTCCGGCATGCCCGGCCCGCCCTGCGGCCCGGCATTGCGCAGCACCAGCACGTGATCGGCGGTGATGTCCCAGTTCTCGTCCTCGACGGCTTTTTTCATCGATGGGTAATCGTCGAACACCACGGCCGGGCCAGAATGTTTGAGGAATTTCTGATCCATCGCGGCGGGCTTGATCACGCAGCCATCGGGCGAGATGTTGCCGGTCAGCACCGCGAGCGAGCCCTCGGCATAGATCGGCTTGTCGAGCGTGCGGATCACGTCGTCATTGTAGATTTTCGCACCCTCGATGTTCTCGCCCAGCGTTTTGCCGGTGACGGTGAGGCAGTCCAGATGCAGATGCTGCTTCATGTTCTGCATCAGCGCGCAGATGCCGCCCGCGTAGTAGAAATCCTCCATCAGGTAGTCTTTGCCGGTGGGGCGGACATTGCCGATCACCGGCACCAGACGCGAATAGCGCTCGAAATCGGCGAGCCCGATATCCTGTCCGGCGCGGCGGGCCATGGCGATCAGATGGATGATGGCGTTGGTCGAACAGCCCATCGCCATCGCGACGGCGATGGCGTTTTCAAACGCCTGATGCGTCTGAATTTTCGACGGCGTCAGGTCTTCCCACACCATATCGACGATTCGGCGACCGGATTCGGACGCCAGACGGATATGCCCGGAATCAGCGGCGGGCATCGAGGAGCCGCCCGGCAGCACCATGCCGACGGCTTCGGCAATCGCTGTCATGGTCGAGGCAGTGCCCATCGTCATGCAGGTGCCGTAGGAGCGGGCGATCCCGGCTTCCACGCCGAGCCAATCCTTCTCGGTGATGGTGCCCGCGCGCAGTTCGTCCCAGTATTTCCAGCTATCCGAGCCCGAGCCCAGCGACTTGCCGGCAAAATTGCCACGCAGCATCGGACCGGCGGGCAGATAGATCGTGGGGATATCCATCGAGGTGGCCCCGAGCAGCAACCCCGGCGTCGTCTTGTCACAGCCGCCCATCAGCACCGCGCCATCGACCGGGTGCGCACGCAGAAGCTCCTCGCACTCCATCGCCAGCATGTTGCGGTAAAGCATGGAGGTCGGCTTGAGGTAGCTCTCCGACAACGACAACGCGGGCAATTCCACCGGGAAGCCGCCTGCCATCAGAATGCCGCGCTTCACATCGTCCACGCGTTGTTTGAAATGCATGTGGCAGGGCTGCAGGTCAGACCACGTGTTGATGATCGCGATGATCGGCTTGCCGGTCCATTCCTCGGGCGCGTAGCCCATCTGCATCGCGCGCGACCGGTGGCCGAAACTGCGCAGATCGGCGGGGCCGAACCAGCGCGCCGAACGCAGGTCCTGAGGGGTGCGACGGGAAGGCTGGGTGGTCATGCGTCGTGTTTCCTCAATATCGGCCGGACTCTCTGGACCGGAACATGACGATGACACGATAGCGCTAACATGACTAGAGGGAGCGTTGTTTTAGAAAGACGAACCTGGAAGCTGTAGAAACGCGACTTCGTCTGGCGTCGAGACGCGGCCGAGGATGGCGTTGCGGTGCGGGTAGCGACCAAAACGGTCGATGATCGCCTTGTGTTTGAGCGCCGAGTTGAAATTGACCTCCATTCCTGGCGTGCGGAACAACTCGACGGCGATGCGATGGATGGCGGCGGATTCGCTGTGCATGAAAGGCATGTAGAGAAACGCGCGTTGCGCCACTGGCAACATCTCATCTGCCCCGAGGGCGATGGCAGTCTGGGCCAGGCTGAGCGCTTGCGGATCGGCGGCAAAGGCGCGCGGCGTGTCGCGATACAGGTTGCGTGAGAACTGATCGAGCACGATCACCTCCGCCAGCCGCCCCCAGGGTGAGACGCGCCACGCGAAGAGTTCGCAGCTTATGGCCGCTTCGTGCAGGAGACCGAAGCGCTCGCGGATCAGCGCGTCGAACGTGGCGGATTTCTGCCACCATTGGGCAGGGGCGGTCTCGCGGAACCAAAAATCGAGGATATCGGAGGGAGTGAACATCAGGGGCTTTCGGTCGGGTTGGTCGTCCAGCAGGGCTTCAATGTGAGCATCCGAGCGAACGACGAGCTTGTCGTGGACCCTGGAGATGCTAAGCTGATTCACCCCACACCAACTCGGCTATTTTTTCAGCCTCAGCCAGATCGTCCGGCGTGTTGACGTTGAAAAACGGATCGTGTCCGGCGATCTCGAAATCCGCCGTGGCGCAGCCGTGTTGGGCAGTCCAGCGGTCGATCTTGCGCATACCGTCACGCAGCGCTTCCGCCAAGGTGTCGGCGAGGGAGACCGGCCAGAGGCCGATCACCGGATGTGTCCAGCCACCGGACCCGGCGCAGGCCAGCGGAGTGCCAGCATTTCGGCGGGCCGTGTTCAGGCGGGTGACGAGATCACCGGGGAGAAACGGCGTGTCGGTGGGCACGCTGAGCACATCGGCAAAGCCACGTGAGGCCGCCCAGCGCATGCCGGAGAGGATTCCGGCGAGCGGGCCGGGATGATCTGGCATGTCGTCTGCGATCACTTCCAGCCCAAAGGCTGCGAATCGCGCCGGATCGCCATTCGCGTTCAGCACCATCGCGGCCACCTGCGGGCGCACGGCGTCGATGGCGTGAGACAGCAGGGAGCGACCCGCCAACAGGCGCAAAGGTTTGTCGGCGGGCTGGCCGTCCGCCTGCATCCGACGGCCGTGACCACCGGCCAGAAACACGGCGGCGATGGTGATGTGATCGTCTGTCATCTCAACCCTTTGCAACCGGAGCCGGTTGATCAATTATCGCGCCCACAATGTGCCGCGCCAACAGCGGCTGGTCTGAGGAGATGTCATGCTGAAAATCACCCGTCGCGCCGCCCTTTCCGTGGGCGCCGCCCTGCCGCTGGTCGCCATCAACCGCCGCCCGGCCCATGCCGCTGAATTCACCTACAAGATGGCACACAACACCGCCGTCACCCATCCGCTGCACATCCGCGCCAGCGAGGCGGCGGCGAAGGTGAAGGAGGGGACCTCCGGCCGCGTTGAAATCACCGTGTTCCCGAGCAGCCAGCTTGGCTCTGACACTGACACGTTGAGCCAGCTGCGCTCGGGGGCGGTGGAGATGTTCACGCTCTCCGGCCTGATCCTGTCCACGTTGGTGCCGGTCGCCGCCATCAACGGCATCGGCTTTGCGTTCAAGGATTACGGCAAGGTCTGGGAGGCGATGGACGGCGTGCTGGGCCAGTTGGTGCGCAGCGAGATCGGCAAGCGCGGGCTGTATGCGTTCGAGAAGCAGTGGGACAATGGCTATCGCCAGATCACTTCGGCCACCAAACCGATCAAGACACCGGAGGATCTGAAGGGCTTCAAGATCCGCGTGCCGGTCTCCCCACTTTGGACGGGGATGTTCACCGCGTTCGGCTCCTCGCCGACCTCGATCAATTTCTCCGAGGTCTATTCGGCGCTGCAGACCCATATCGTCGATGGCCAGGAGAACCCGCTGGCGATCATCGATTCGGGCAAGCTTTACGAGGTGCAGAAATACCTCTCGGTGACCAACCATATGTGGGACGGCTTCTGGCTGCTCGGCAACAAGCGCGCGATTGAGGCGCTGCCGGTGGCGGATCGTCTGGTGGTGGAGACCGAGTTCAACAAGGCGGGCGTGCTGCAACGCGCCGATATCGCGCAGTTGAACGCGACGCTGAAGGGCAAGCTGCAGGCGGGCGGTCTGACCTTTGTCGACACCGATCCGGCGGCCTTCCGTGAGACGCTGAAGAGGGCCGGGTTCTACAATGAGTGGAAGGGCAAGTTCGGCGATCATGCTTGGGGCACCCTCGAATCGGTGGTGGGCGCGCTTTCTTGACCAAAGCTGAGCAGTGGCTGTGCCGTCTGGTCGAGTGGCCGACGGCAGCGTTGGTGGTGGTGGAGGTTCTGGTGCTGCTGGCCGGTGTGGTCAGCCGCTTCGTCTTCCACCACGCCTTTGTCTGGTCGGATGAACTCGCCTCGATCTTGTTCCTCTGGCTGGCGATGCTGGGGGCGGTGCTCGCCTTGCAGAAGGGTGAGCATATGCGGCTCACGGCGGTCGTCAGCCGGATGCCCTGGCGCTGGGCCGCACGCGCAGAGGCGCTGGCGACGGCGGCCCCTGCCCTGTTCCTGCTGTTGCTGCTGCCATGGGCCGCGGATTACGCGGCGGACGAGTATTACATCGAGACCCCAGCGCTGGGTTGGTCGAACGAGATTCGGGCGGCTGCGATTCCGGTGGGGATCACGCTGATGCTGGCGACCTGCCTGATCCGGGTGATCCGGCTGGGCTGGCGGGATCTGATCAGCATCGTGGCGGCTTTGGCGGTGCTGGTGGCAGCGCTGCATTTTGGCGGGCCCTTGCTGAAAAGCCTGGGCAATTGGAATCTGGTGGTCTTCTTCCTGGTGCTGCTCTCAGTGGCAGTGCTGGCGGGCGTGCCGATCGGGTTTGCGTTCGGCTCGGCGACCTTCGCCTATCTGGCGACGACCACCCACACCCCGCTGACGATCATCGTCAGCCGGATGGATGAGGGGATGAGCACGCTGGTGCTGCTGGCGGTGCCGTTGTTCGTCTTTCTCGGATTGCTGATCGAGATGACCGGGATGGCGCGCGCAATGGTGGCGTTCCTCGCCTCGTTGCTTGGCCATGTGCGCGGCGGGCTGTCTTACGTGTTGCTGGGGGCGATGTATCTGGTCTCCGGCATTTCCGGCTCGAAGGCCGCCGATATGGCGGCCGTCGCTCCGGTGCTGTTTCCGGAGATGAAGGCGCGCGGGGCCGAAGAGGGTGAGTTGGTGGCCCTGCTGTCAGCCTCGGGCGCGATGACCGAGACGATTCCGCCGTCGCTTGTGCTGATCACCATCGGCTCGGTGACGGGTGTCTCGATTGCCGCCCTGTTCACCGGCGGTCTGCTGCCGGGACTCGTGCTCGCCATCGTGCTGGCCGTGGTGGCGCGCTATCGGGCGGGGCATGTGCGGGCGGATGAGCGGACGCATTGGCGCGAAGTGGGCCGACTGGCCGTCATCGCCCTGCCCGCTTTGTTGCTGCCAGTGGTGATCCGGGCCTCGGTGATGAGTGGGGTGGCCACGGCGACGGAGGTCTCAACCATCGGTGTCGCCTATTCCGTGCTGGCCGGGCTGCTGATCTATCGGCAATTCCCGCTGCGCCGATTGATGCCGGTGTTGGTTGAGACCGCGAGCCTGTCGGGGGCGATTTTGTTCATCATCGGCTCGGCGACCGGGATGGCCTGGGCGCTGACGCAATCGGGGTTCTCACGGCAATTGGCGCAGGCGATGGCGGCGATGCCGGGTGGGCAACTCGGGTTTCTGGCGATCTCGATTGTGGTGTTCGTGGTGCTCGGCAGCGTGCTGGAGGGCATTCCCGCCATCGTGCTGTTCGGCCCGCTGCTGTTCCCAGTGGCGAGGGCGGTGGGCGTGCATGAGGTGCATTATGCGATGGTGGTGATCCTGGCGATGGGGATCGGGCTGTTCGCCCCGCCATTGGGCGTTGGGTATTACGCGGCGTGTGCCATCGGCCGCGTGCATCCCGATGCCGGGATGACGCGGATTTTGCCGTATCTGGCAGCATTGCTGGTCGGGTTGGTGATTGTGGCGCTGGTGCCTTGGATTTCCATCGGTTTCTTGGGCTGACAGCCGAGTCCCAATTTTTACAGAGCGTTCACTGGCGTTGCGCAGCCTCGCGGTGTAACGCTTCCGTGATCAAATATCCGCATCGGGCGGCATGAATTGGGAGACTTGGGTATGGCCTTGGCAACTCTCGGGGGTGGCTGTTTCTGGTGTCTGGAGGCGGTCTATCTGGGCCTGCGCGGCGTTCGCGCTGTCAAATCCGGTTACGCTGGTGGCCACAAGGCCAACCCGACCTATCGCGAAGTCTGTGGCAAGCAGACCGGGCATGCCGAGGTGGTGCAGATCGATTTCGACGAAACCCAGCTGGATTTCGCCGATCTGCTGCGGGTGTTCTTCACCATCCACGACCCGACCACGCCGAACCGGCAAGGGGCGGATGTTGGGCCGCAATATCGCTCGATCATCCTCACCCACTCACCCGCGCAGGAGACTGTCGCGCGCGCTATGATTGCCGAGATTGAGGCGGAGAAGATCTGGGACGATAAGATCGTCACCGAGATCGTGCCCGCCAGCGTGTTCTGGCCAGCCGAGGCGGAACATGACGATTATTTCAACCGCAACCCGTTCAGCGGCTATTGCCGCGCGGTGGTGGCGCCGAAAGTGCAGAAATTCCGCAAGGTGTTTGCTGACCGGGTGAAGCCGTAGAGCGGGATGACTTTGGGTTGCTCCCTTAAAACGCCGTCATTGCAAGCGCAGCGCAGCAATGACGGATTGGGGTGGGCGAGTCCGGGCTGATTACGGCCCAGTGATCGGCGGGGCGGCGACCACGCGGTTCCGGCCGGAATTCTTCGCCTGATACATCGCCTGATCGGCAGTCTTGAGCAGCGTCTCAGGGGCCACGTTGGACGCATCGCAGAACGCCAGACCGATGCTGATCGTGATGTGCAGCGTGGTCCCCGGCAGCGGCGAGAATGCCATGCCGTCGATCGAGGATCGCAGCCGCTCGGCGGCGGCTTCGACCTCGGCCCCACCGGCCCCCGGCATGACGACAACGAATTCCTCACCGCCATAGCGCGCAACCGTGTCGAACAC
>CAITEF010000680.1 GCA_903891315.1 uncultured Rhodospirillales bacterium
CTCATCCTGTTCATCATCCTGGTCTCGGTGACATTGAACCTGTCGCTGTTTGCCTGGGAGAAGATGCTGCTGCGGCGCCGAGGGCTGCGATGAAGCCGCAGGCTCCGGTGTCTCTCACCGTCCGTCTGATCGAATTCGCTGTCCTGGTGCTCTTGCTCGCGGGCAGTTGGGAAGTGCTGCATGCGATCGCCGGGGACGTTGCGATGTCCACGCCACTGGCCACGATCAGCAACGCGATCGATCTGCTGTTGCGGGCGGATTACTGGCTCAACGTGGCCAGCACGCTGCGCGCCTTCATTGTCGGCCTGTCAATCTCGATTGCGGCTGGGCTGTTGCTCGGCATCGGGCTGGGGCTGAACCGACTGCTCGGCGAGGTGGCCGAGCCAGTCCTTGTCGCCCTCTACACCGTGCCGAAAGTCGCATTCTACCCGGTGATTCTGCTGTTCTGCGGCATCGGATTTTGGGCCGAAGTGGTGTTCGGTGCCATCCACGGCATCATCCCGGTGATGATGTTCACCATGAGTGCGGTGGCCAGCATCAAGCCGGTCCTGCTGAAGACCGCCCGTGTGATGAATCTCAGCCGAGCGCAACTTGTGGTCAAAATGATCTTGCCAGCCGCACTGCCCGAGATCTTCACCGGGCTGCGCGTGGGCTTCTCCGTCACGCTGATCGGCACCTTGCTGAGCGAAATGTTCGGCTCCCGCTCCGGCATTGGCTACATGCTGATGAACGCCATTGGGCAGAATGCGGTCTTGCTGATCATGTCGGTGACATTCCTGATCGTCATCTTCGCGGTCTGCGCCAATTCGCTGCTGCTGGCCGTTGAGGCGCGGCTGCGCCACTGAGCCTTATTTCGGCGTTTTTAGATCGTCGGGCAGGAAGCTCTCATCGACATATTTGCTCCAATCGACATGATCATCATCGATCAGACCCGCGAGCTTCAACCCATGCGCCATCGCGTTCATCCCCGGCCAATCGAATTCCCCACGGCCAAAATACTGCACCTTGCCGACGGAGGCGTGCTCGACGATGTGCTTGAGGATCGTCTCGGTCAGCTTCGGGTCCATGTTGTAGGCTTTGGCGATGATTTGGGCTGATTCCTCCGGATTGCTGTACATGAAATCCACCGCCATCCGCCGCGCCTTGATGATCGCGCGGATCATCTCTGGCCGTTCGCGCGCCATTTTGCCGGAGGTGACGGCCACGCCATCGCACAAGCTGCCGAACTCCTCGGCACCACGGAACACGGTGATGTATTTCGACTGATTGATCGTGTAGCTGGGCTCGGATATCGGCGAGACATCAATGCCGTCATGCTCCAACGCCGTCAGCGCCGGGCCATAGCCGCCGGTTGCGATCATCTTGACGTCGTTGGCTGTCATCCCGCCCTTTTCGAGCAGCAGCAATTCGAACGTCTGGCTGGCCGATTGCGGGTTGGTGTAGCCGATCCGCTTGCCGCGCAAATCCGCCAGTGTTTTGATCGATGTGCCCGGCATCGCCACCCAATTGACCTCGCCCGCCGTGTCGGCGTTCTCGGCGATGATCTTCAGATCCGCACCCTTCTTGATCGCTGCCATCACGCCTGCGAGTGAGGATTCAGCGTAGGGCAATTGCCCACCCAGCAACATGCGCACATCGGTCCCGCCGCCAGGCGAACTGACAACTGCGGTGATGTCGGCACCTGCCTGTTGGAAGAAGCCCTTGGCGAGTGCCACGGCGAACGGACTCGCGTTGAACGAGACGCCGTAATTGGCGACGTCAATCTGCTCGGCCAAGGAGACGCCTGGAACCAGCAACGCCATCGCGAAAACACAACGCTGCACTTGGCGGGCAAACCCTGATCCGCCGCGAGAAATCCGTCCTGACATCCCCATTCTCCCCTGAACCTGATGATTTTCCTGCCGCCTGGACTGACGCTCAAAACCGGCGGTGCAGCCGCTTGTCGATGGCAAGCAGCCCGAGATTGACGAAGGCAGCGAAGCCGACGAGCAACAAGGTGAGCGCCATGATCAAATTCACCTGGCTGAGCCCGATGGCGTTCATCAGCATGAAGCCGAGGCCGTTTTTTGAGCCGAACATCTCGCTCAGCAACACGCCAAGCATTGTGCCCGCAAACCCCAGCCGCAACCCGGTGAACACTTCCGGGATCGTCGCGGGCAACGCGATGGCCCAGATCCGCTTGCGCAGATCCAGCCGCAGCACCCGCGCCGTCTTGAGGAACACCGGGCGGATGTTGCGCACCGCGTTCATCGTGAATAGCAGCACCGGCAAGATGCCGTGCATCACCGCGAATACCACAACCGAGACGGTGCCAATTCCGCAGAACATCAGCACAATCGGGTAGAAGACGATTTTCGGGATCGAATACAGCGTCATGATGATCGGCTCGACCACCTCGCCCGCCAGCCGGTTCAGCCCGAAATACGCGCCAAATGCCAGGCCCGCGAAAAGTTCGATTATCAGCGCAATCCCGAGCGCCCGAAAGCTCGACGCCACGTTCGGCCAAAAATCCGCCGAGCTGAGCAATCCGTATGCATTGATCGCAGTCGCCACTGGCGGCGTGATCGCCACATCGCCGACGACAAGATACAGAAACTGCCAGAGTCCGATCACCAGACCAAAGAACAGCGCGCTGTCGCCCTTATTGGGCCAATTCCGCGCGCTCATCGCACTCTCCGCCGCAGCAGTCGGTTCTCCCAGGAGAGAAACACGCTGTTCACCCCGGCCACTACGATGACGACGAACAGGATCAACGCATACATCGCCTTGTTGTCGAAATTGTTGAACGCAAGCGCGATCTGATAGCCCAGCCCGTTGCTGGACAGGATGAACTCAGCCCCCAACACGCCCACAAACGAATACGCAATCGACAGCTTCACGCCCCCGAAAATGTAAGGCGAGGCCGAGGGCAGCACGATCTTCAACGTCCGCCGCACCCGGCTCATCTTGAGCACACGCGCGGTTTTCATCAGCACTGTTGGCACCCGATCCAGCCCGTTTAGCGTGCTCGTCATCATCGCCACCACGGCAAACATGAAGCCGATGAACACGATGGGGGTGCGGTTCATACCGAACAACACCAGGAACATCGGGTAGAGGACATAGATCGGAATCGCATAATACGTCGCCAGCACCGGATCGAGGCAGAGCCGCACCCGTGGCATCGCATGCAGCACCGCTCCCAGCACGAACCCCACCAGCGTTGCGGCACACGCCGCAGTCATCACGCCGAACAGCGTGGCGGCGATCTCGTTGTTGATCTCGCCTTTGGCCAGAATATGCACCAGCCCGGTGACCATCTGGCTCGGCGGGATCATCGTGAAACGTCCGATCAACCCGGTGCGACATGCAATCTCCGCAGCCACCGCGAACAGCGCCAACAGCACGATGCGGATGACGGTGGCCAGCTTCATGCAGCGCCGACCTGGAACTGCATCGCCTTCATCGATTCCCCGCGCAGCAGGCTCCACAGATGGCTCGAAATCTCGCCGAACCGCGACTCAGCGGCCAGTCGCGAATCCCGCTCACGCGGCCACCCGGTCTCTACAATATCCAAAAACCGTCCCGGCCGCGACGACATCACGCCAACGCGGTCCGACAGCAAGGCCGCCTCGTCGAGCGAATGGGTGATGAGCAAAATCGTCGCCCCCGTCGCGCGCCACAGTGCCAGCACCTCGTCGCCCATCAGCAGCCGCGTCTGCTGATCGAGCGCCCCGAACGGCTCATCGAGCAAGATCAGCCGGGGCTGCAACACCAGCGTGCGCGCGATGCAGACGCGCTGGCGCATGCCGCCGGAAAGCTGCACCGGATAGGACTCAGCAAAATCGCGCAGCCCCACCAACGCCAGCGCGTCATCCACAAGCCGCTTGATCTCAGTCGCGTTCATGCCCTGCTGTTTGAGGCCAAAGCCGATATTGTCGCGCACGGTCAGCCACGGAAAACTCGCATCCTCCTGAAACACCACGCCCACGCCATCCGGCACGTCGGTGCCGACCTTCTTGCCCTCGAAAAACACCTCACCCGCACTCGCCGGGCTCAATCCGGCGATGATCTCCAGCAGCGTCGATTTGCCGCAGCCAGAGGGGCCAACCACCGAGAAGAATTCCCCTTGCGCCAGATCGAAGC
>CAITEF010000681.1 GCA_903891315.1 uncultured Rhodospirillales bacterium
ATGACCAATGTCGGGGCGGGCGGTCAAACAACGCCGCCGCTGGTATTACTTCTTCTCGTTTGACCCGCACACAGACGCCCGTTTCGCGGCCACCGCCTCGCTGATCTTCTCGACCGAAGTGCGCGCATCAATGATTGCCTGTTGGATCGAGATCTCGGCGGCCTGCCCGGAGCTGCGAAGTGCCTCGGCAATTCGCGCACCGGACGCTTCGAGATAGGCAGATGCCTCCTCGACGGATTTCTTGACCTCGACGCTCTGCACACCAAGCGAAACCTTGAGTGACGCAGCAATCGCCTTGGCCTTCATCGGCAACGTCTCAAGATCGGCCCTGATCGAACCACCGCGCAATGCAGCAGAATCGGTGAGTGCTTGGTAAAGCTCCTGCGCAGTTGTCCGCGCATGATCCAGGGCGTCCTTTACCCGCGCATCAGTTGCCGCAATCTTCAATTCGGCTTCAGAATTCGTGGACATGGCGTGGTCTCCTGTTCGGCCTTTTCAGGCGTCGCATGCTCTTGATGCAAGCATTGCGGATGCTTGACTATGCTTCGCTGGCGGGCAGACCAAGGCTCGGAATTCACTCATCTCGGCGGCTGCACCAATTCGCAGCGTCATTCCCACGACTCAACCCGCGCCTGCCAATAGGTCACGCCCCTCCCGGCGATCTCCCAAGCGACTTCGCCTGCAAACGGCAGCCATAAATCACGGTGCAACCGATAATCGGAGAACCGACCCCGCCACGGGGTTGGCAGTTCCGGCGGTGTGGCCGAACGCGGTCGATCTGGCGCAAACGCGCCGGCAATCCGACCATCCGTGTCCAGGTTGAGAATAACCTCTGAGGCGGTCTCGCCCTCACTTGCGCTCACCGCCAAACGCTCCGGGCCGTCCACCCGCCAGCGCAGTGTTGTGTTGCGCAGAATGGCAGATGGCACCCAAGCGAGTTCCGCAAGGTAACGCATCAACTCGCCACGCATCAGCGCTGCTGTCTGGGCTGTGCGAGCAATCGGGATGAGTCCGAGCGCCATGATATCGAGGTGCCCAACACCGCGTTCCAACGCATCGCGCGCCGAGATCACGCCAAATGGGCGGAACTTCGCCAGCCAGTCGAACGCGCAGTCGCGCGTCGAAATTGTCTGGGTGGCGCTGAACGACATCCACGATTGCGCATCGAGGCTGCGCTTCATCCGGCCGGTCTGCGTCAGTTTGACACTGGTCCGCGTTTCCTCCGGCGTCACACCAAGGCGCATCGCGAGGTCGTAGACCGCGGCGGGCAGGCGTGCCCGGCATTCCGCATTGGTTTCAGTCATGTGGCATCGCTTCCATTACGACATGGTGATAGCCCATCGCACGACGGTGAACATGATCCCACCAGCAAAAAGGCTGCCAAAAATCCATTTTGTCCACCGCGCCAGCCATTCTGGCAAATATATATCAAAATTCGCGCGTCGGTCGTCGGTATATCGGGTGGAAATCAGGGTAAGCGGGCAGTGAAAACCATTGAAAATCAGCACAATGACCTCGATCAACACGACGCCGATTGACAAGGTGGCGTAGAGGTATTTTGCGTCCCATGCAAAAAACCAGACCGAGATGATGCATGCGACAAAAAATCCCCAAACAACCGTGTGCACCAATTTGATCAGGGTTAGCATCGATGCCGACCATTTTGTGCGTTCACAGCTTCATCGTCACGTCGACCGGTCGGCGCGCGGAATAGGGCAAGCTTGGGCCGTGGCCGTATCGCATCACCAAGTCTGGGCGGCGACTGGGCAGGCCGATCAACTTTGCCAGATCCGGGCGCAGGTGAGCCACTTCGACCGGTTGATTGATGAATGCGCATTTCAGCCCGAGCGCGGTCGCCTGCAGCGCGAAACGCTGGGCGGCGCGTCCTGCGAGAACCCAGTGTTCGTGGTCCTCCTTCTCTGCAGTGAAGACGGCGATCCCGGCTGACGAATTGATCTGCCGCGCATATTTTTCATTCTCCGCATCGGCTTTGAACGCCATGTCGAAGAAGAACGGGCCGAGCCACGCAGGCAGGATCGGGTTGCCCGTCGTCGCGCTAAACAGACCGTCGCCCGTGGTGATCGCCTCGCGCGGGCTGAACCGTATCCAGCTGCGCAATTCGCGAACAAAGGCCTTGTCGGCCATTTGCGCGCTGTTGCCGGTGATGACCAGATCACGGAGACGGTCGATCTGTGGTCGGTCGGAGATCAAGATCAGATCGACACCGGGCACGCTTGCCGCCAGCGTCAGTGCCTGCATATCGGCGTTGCTGACCGGCTTGCCGTCATATTGGCCGCGCGAAGATTGACGCCGTGGGATCGCCTCGAACAGAGGGGAGGTGCCCGGGGCGCTGTTTCCCATCTCGATGGCGACACTGCCTCCATCTGACGGATCAAAACGAAGCTCGCCTGCGCCCCCCCGTGCGGCACAGCTCAGAGCAAGATTTTCAGCAGCACAGCCCAGACTGACGTACAAATGGTGATCGTCCGGATCAACGATGGGCGTCCGTTGCGCGAAATCGGGAAGGATGACGATACGGCGTCCGTCTGCTTGGAATTTCCAAGGCTGGGTGTTGTGGCCGCTGGGGGCAAGGCTCGCATAACGCAGCAAATCGCCAATTTCTGGCACCTGCCGCAGCGTGGCGCGCGTGGTGGCGACCGCGGCTTCGTAGTCATCAAGCGAGCCCATGTCGCGCAGGACAGCATAGCCAATGCCCATTCCTGCCACGGCAAGCGCACCGCCGCCCAGCATGATGTTCCGTCGTCTTGTCATGTTGAACCGCCACAGTTTGCCAACGCCATGGGCATCGGCGCGTTTGTCCACCCAGCCATAGCGCGGCCGACGGGGGGCGAGCAGGTTCAGAAAATACCCAGACAAGCCGATGGAGTTTGCACCGCGCTGCACCACAACCAGGCACAGCGGCTGGGGCTTGCCCCCGGCCGCTGTGGTTGGACGTCGGTCATGAAGTCGGGATTATGCAGCAACCAACCCACGACGCTGGCCTTCAGGTGCGTTCAGCACGAAGGTCACCAGCAGCACCGTCAGCCCATTGGCCCAATAGTAAATCGCGTCCAGCCCCTGGAAGCCCAACACCAAGGGGGCGGCCACGAACACCACACCCACCGCGCGGTCCACCGCGAGATGCAGCCAATAAGGGAGCACGCGGATCAGACCGGTCTGGTGATCGGTCAGCACGGTCAGCAACAGGGCGGCAACGCCGGTGGCAACCGAGAGCCACAGTGCGGGAGCGTTGCTCTGGCCAAGGCCGAGCAGGAACGGCGTGGCGATCAGGCTGAACGCCACCGGATAGTCGATCAGGGCATGCAGGTTCTTGGTAACAAAGCGAATTGACATGACACATTCCTTCATTGGCCGACCCACATCGGGGCTCGGCTGATTTGCATTGGGATTGAGGGGGGGGAGAGGGCGCTCCGCCCTTGGGGAGGCAGGGCGGAGCGCTGGTTGGGCTTAGGCGGCGAGCGCGACGTTGACCTTCGGGAAGTCGATATCGGTCAGGGCCACGTTATTCGTGTAGTTGGTCAGAATGTTGATCGCGACATTGGCAATCACTTCGATCACGTGCGCATCGGTCAGGCCAGCCGCACGCGCGGTGGCGAGGTCGGCGTCGGAAACCTTGCCGCGCAGATCAACAACCTTGCGGGCGAAGACGGCGATGGCGTTGTCGATGGCGGTCTCGGCAGCACCCTCACGGGCGCGGCGGATCGCGTCCGGCGAAAGACCGGCACCTTTGCCCATCAGCGAGTGCGCCGAGAGGCAATAATGGCATTCATTGGCCTGGGCCACGGCCAGAGCAATGATCTCGCGCTGCGGCGCGGTCAGCACGCCATGGGTGAGCGCATCGTTCAGGCCGAGATAACCGGTCAGAACGGAAGGCGACTGGGCGAAGGTGGAGAACAGGTTCGGAACCATGCCGATCTTGGACTTCACGGCCGACAGCGTGGCCTGAACCGAAGCGTCGGACTTGGTGGCGTCGATGGGGGCGATACGGGGCATCTTGGTGATCCTTCATGTCATCGTGCGGTTTGCACACCGGTTATATGACGGACTATAAGAAACATATGGTTCCATAAACGTTGCAGGTCGTCCCAAATGGACTCGCTCGCCGGCCTTTTCGCCCACGCCACCCCCAGCGCGCGGGCATTTTTCAGCGGCAATCTCTGTCAATCGGTGTCGTTCACCGAAGGCGGCTATTTGCATCTGCTCAAAGCGGGCGTTCTGACGCTCTGCCATGAGGGCGAACGCGATCTCGTCCTCACCGAGCCCACGCTGCTGTTCTTCCCGCGCGAGCGGCAGCACAGCTTCGCGGTGGACCCGGAGACCGGCGTCGACCTCGTCTGTGCCACCGTTGAGCTCGGCAGTGCGGACGGCAATCCAATCGGGCAGGGGCTGCCAGACATCGTGGTCTTGAAATTGTCCTCCCATCCGGCCTTGGCCCCGATCTGCGACCTGCTGGTCGCCGAGGCGTTCTCGCAGGCGGATGGGCGGCAAGCGGCGCTGGATCGGCTGTTCGATTACCTCCTCATTCTGATCGTGCGCCACGTGGTACAAAGCGGCGAAGTGTCGACCGGCGTCCTCGCAGGCTTGGCCGACCCCCGTCTGTCACGCGCGCTCACCGCGATGCATGACGAACCGCAGAAACCTTGGACGTTGGAGTCACTGGCCGATGTCGCCGGAATGTCGCGCACCCGCTTTGCCGAGCATTTCCGCGCGCTGATCGGGCGCACGCCGCTGGATTATCTCACCTTCTGGCGGATGACGGTCGCGCGCCGCCTGCTCAGCCGTGGCAAACCGGTGAAGTTCGTCGCAGCGCAAGTCGGCTACACCAGTGCGGCCGCCTTCTCGCGGGTGTTCAGCCGGATGGAGGGCAAACCGCCGCGAGAAATTTAGACAGTGCACTTTCTAGTTTGACCAGAGTCAATGAAATGCCGGGCTTTCATCGCGCATGCTCCCCTCGCTCCATTGACGGGAGGGCAAAATGACAACCGCTTCTCATCTCGAAGGGCGAGACCATGTCTCGCTGTTTTCCGCCATCGGTCATTGGTGGAAGGACAAATTGGCGCAACAGCATGAGACCGACATGCTGGAGTCACTCGGCTCAGATCAGGTCGAGCGCATGGCGCATGATCTTGGCATGACCGCCGACGATCTGCACGACCTCGCCACCCATGGCGTGCATGGCTCGGACGAAGCGCCGCACATGCTGGAGGCGCTCGGGATCGATGCCGATGACGTTCAGCACAACCAACGCTTGGTCTATCTCGACGTGCTGCGCAACTGCACCCATTGCGACGCCAAGCGCCGCTGTGCGCGCGAGCTGAAGAGTGGCGAGGCCGCCGCGCATTACGAGGAATATTGCATCAACGCCTACACGCTGGACGCTCTCAAAGCAGTCGCCGCATCACCTCGCGCCTCCGCCTGACGCCGCGGAAGCGGTTTCGAGCTGTCACATTTGTTTTGGTTGGCACCCACGCTGGGTTCATGATCGTCTTGGTGTAACGATCCAGCGTGGGAGAGGCCTATGGCGACCAAGCCGAGCCAGTTTATTTGGTACGAGTTGCTGACGAGTGACATTGACGCCGCGACCAGCTTTTACAGCACGGTGGTCGGCTGGAACATCGCCGATAGCGGGATGCCTGGGATGGATTACCGCATCCTGCATGCCGGTGACGCGGTGGTCGGTGGGATGATGACCATCCCGGCACCGGCCGCAGCGATGGGGATGCCACCGATGTGGCTGGGCTATGTCCGCGTCGAAGACGTCGATGCCACCATCGCAGGCATTCTCGCCGCTGGCGGCAGCGTGCGGATGCCGGCCACGGATATTCCGGGCGTCGGACGTGTCGCCACCATCGCCGACCCGTTCGGGGCGGCAATCTACATCATGAAACCGGCGATGGAGCAGGGTGACAGCACGGCGTTTGCACATCGCCAGCCTGGTCACATCGGCTGGAACGAGTTGCACACCTCAGATTGGCCTGCAGCTTTGTCGTTCTACAGCGCGCATTTCGGCTGGGGAAAGTCGAGCGAGATGGATATGGGCCCGATGGGCTCCTATCTGCTGTTCAACACCGATGGCGGCGACGCGGTCGGCGGCATGGCAAACATTCCCGGGATCGCGCGCCCGTATTGGCTCTACTATTTCGTCGTCGAGGAACTCGATGCGGCCATCGCACGGGTTCAGGCGGCGGGCGGACAAGTGCTCGTCGGTCCGCATCCTGTGCCGACCGGAGACTGGATCGTGCAGTGTGTCGACCCCCAAG
>CAITEF010000682.1 GCA_903891315.1 uncultured Rhodospirillales bacterium
CCACCGGAGAGCTGGTGCGGATAGGAGACCGCCCGGCTGCCAGCGTCCTCGAAACCGCATTGTTCCAGCACCGCAATTGCCCGCGCGCGCAGATCGCCGCGAATGCCGTGCAGCGACAGCGCCTCCTCCACCTGCACGCCGACCCGCATCAGTGGGTTGAGGCTGGTCATCGGCTCTTGAAACACCATCCCGGCGACGCCGCCACGCAGGGTCTGCAACTTACTATCTGAGGCGGTGAGCACGTCATTGCCATCGAGCAAGACCCTGCCACTGAGATTGGCACCCGGCGGGAGCAGGCGCAGCAAAGACAGCGCAGTGAGCGACTTGCCCGAGCCACTCTCTCCCACCAGAGCCAGCGTCTCACCGCGATCAAGCCGGAAGCCCACGCGCTTGACCACTTCGCGCGAACCAAAGCGCACCGAGAGAGTGTCGACCTCAACGAGGCTCATCGCGCACGCCCCCAATCCGTCATTGCGAGCGCAGCGTGGCAATCCAGGAGTGCCGCCCGCCGACTCCTGGATTGCCACGTCGCCGTTGGCGCATCGCAATGACGGGTAAAACGCCTCATGGCATGCTCTTGCGCGGATCAAACGCGTCGCGCACCGCCTCGCCGGTGAAGATCAGCAGCGTCAGCGTCGCCCCCAGCACCACAAAGGCGGTGATCGCCAGCCAGGGCGCTTGCAGATTGTCCTTGCCCTGCGAAACCAGTTCCCCCAGCGACGGCGAGCCCGGCGGCAGGCCGAAGCCGAGGAAGTCCAGGCTCGCCAGGATCGTCACCGAGCCGGACAGGGTGAACGGCAGGAAAGTGAGGGTCGCCACCATCGCGTTGGGCAGGATGTGCCGCCACATAATCGCGGCATCTGACACGCCGAGTGCTCGGGCGGCGCGGACATATTCGAGATTGCGGCCGCGCAGGAACTCGGCGCGCACCACGCCGGTCAGCGCCATCCAACTGAACAGCAGCAGGAAGAACAGCAGCACCCAGAAGCCGGGCGAGATCACGCTGGACAGGATGATCAGCAGATAAAGCTGCGGCATGCCGGACCAGATTTCGATGAAACGCTGGAACAGCAGGTCAACCAGCCCACCATAAAACCCCTGCACCGCCCCCGCCGCGATGCCGATGATCGAGGCGATGATGGTCAGGGTAAATCCGAACAGCACCGAAATCCGAAACCCGTAGATCGTCCGCGCCAACACGTCGCGCGCCTGATCGTCGGTGCCGAGCGGGTTGCGCCAGGATGGCGGAGCGGGGGCCGGGACGGGCAGGTCGCGCACCACGGTCTGATAGGAATAGGGCAGCAGCGGCCAGACCACCCAGCCGTCTTTCTGGATCACCTCCATCAGTTCGGGGTCGGTGTAATCGGCGATGGTCGGCAGCGCATCCGGGTCGAAATCGCTTCCGGCATATTCGCTCAGCACCGGAGCGTAGAGATGGCCGTGGAACCAGATCACCAGCGGGCGGTCATTGGCGATGAATTCGGCGAACAGGCTGAGGGTGAACAGCGCGGCGAAGATGATCGCCGACCAATAGCCGCGCCGGTTGGCCCGGAAGGCGGCGAGGCGGCGCTGGGTGATCGGCGAGCGCTGCATCAGCCGCCCCGCGTGCCGAAATCGATGCGCGGATCGACAAGCGTATACATGAAATCGCCGATGATCTGCAGCACCAGGCCGAGCAACGTGAACATGTAGAGCGTGCCGAACATCACCGGATAATCGCGCTGGATCGCACTCTCGAAGCCGAGCAAGCCCAGCCCGTCGAGCGAGAAGACGATCTCGACCAGCAGCGAGGAGGAGAACAGAATCCCGATCAAGGCCGCCGGAAACCCAGCCACAATCAGCAGCATCGCGTTGCGGAACACATGGCCATAGAGCACGCGCGTCTCACTCGCCCCCTTGGCGCGGGCGGTGGTGACGTAGTGCTTGCGGATTTCCTCCAGGAAACAGTTCTTCGTCAGCATGGTGAGAGACGCAAAACCACCCACCACCAGAGCCACCGTCGGCAGCACCATGTGCCAGCCATAGTCGAGCGCACGCGCGCCCCAGCTCCAGTTTTCTGAGCCGGACGTTGTCAGCCCGCGCAATGGGAACCAGGAAACGAAACTGCCACCGGCGAACACCACCACCAGCATGATGGCGAACAGGAATCCCGGAATCGCGTAACCGATCAGCACGATGGCCGATGAGGTGACATCGAAGCTGGAGCCGTCGCGCACCGCCTTCATGATGCCAAGCGGGATCGAGACGACATAAATCAACAGCGTCGACCACAGACCAATTGAGATCGAGACCGGCATTTTCTGCAGTACCAGATGCAGCACGGTCTGATCGCGGAAGAACGACCGGCCGAAATCGAGGCTGGCGTAATCGCCCACCATTTTCTCGAAGCGCTCCAGCGGTGGTTTGTCAAAGCCGAACATCTTGCGGATATCGGCCACCAGATGCGGATCAAGCCCACGCGCACCGCGATATTCCCCGCCATTGGAACTCTCACTGCCGCCATTGCCGGTGAGCCGTGACATCGTGTCGCCCTTGCCTTTCAACTCGGCGATCATCTGCTCCACCGGGCCGCCAGGGGCGAACTGGATGACGGCGAAGTTGATCGCCAGGATGCCAAACAGCGTGGGGATCACCAGGAGGAGGCGGCGGAGAAGGTAGCTCAGCATTGCTTGCCCATTTTCGCGTCATTGCATTTTTTCCCGTCAATGCGAGGAGGCACGACGAAACAGCCAAGGAATGCCGCCACATGATTCCTGGGTTGCTTCGTCACTGCGTTCCTCGCAATGGCGGGGATAAAAAGGCTGACGAGCACTAGTTCTGCCCATGCCGCGCAGCATCGACCACAGCCGCCTTGGCGGGATCGACCCACCAGGTGCTCGGATCGGCACCAAGACGCATCTTCTTGTCCGGAATACCGAACCTATCCCACACCGCCATGTCGAGATGCTCGTAATGCCATTGCGGTACCACGTAATTGCCCCAGAGCAGCACGCGATCCAGCGCGCGTGTGGAGGTGATGAGCTGGGGACGATCCTTCGCCGCGATCACTTCCTCGACCAGAGCATCCACCGACTTGTTGCACACGCCCATATAGTTTGCCCCACCCTCAGCTTTGGCGGCGGCACAACTCCAGAAATCACGCTGCTCATTGCCAGGGCTGTCGGACTCGCCAATGGCGACCACCGTCATGTCAAAGTCGAAATTGTCCATCAGCCGCTCATATTGCGCAGGATCGACAGTGCGCACGCTGGCTTTTATGCCGAGCTTCTCTAGACTCTGCGCATAGGGCAGTGCCACGCGCTCGAAAGTGGGCTGATTGAGCAGGATCTCGAAGCTGAACTGCTTGCCGGACGCATCGACCAGCTTGCGATCGACCACCTTCCAGCCCGCCTGTTGCAGCAGGTCAAGCGCGGCCTTGAGTTGCGCGCGATTGTTCCCAGAGCCGTCGGTGACCGGCAGCGTGTAGGGGGTGGTGACCAATTCGGGCGGTAGTGTGTCGCGGTATTTTTCCAACAATTTCAGCTCGTCACCCTGCGGCAGGCCGGAGGTGGCGAAGTCCGAATTGCTGAAATAGCTCTCGGTGCGGACATAGTGGCTGAAGAACAGGTTCTTGTTCATCCACTCGAAATCGAATGCCTGTATCAATGCCGCGCGGACCCGCCGGTCGGCGAAGATCGCGCGGCGCGTGTTGAACCCAAAGGCCTGCATGCCGGTTGGCAGATGCCGATCAAAGCTGATCCTGCGCACCAAGCCCTTTTCCACCGCCGGGAAATCATAGGCGGTCGCCCAGTTCTTCGCGATGTTCTCCACCCGCCAATCCGCCTGCCCGGCTTTGAAGGCTTCCAGCGCCACAGTGCTGTCGCGGTAATATTCGGTGCGCATGGTGTCGAAATTGAACATCCCGCGCCGCGTCGGCAGATTGGCCCCCCAATAATCCTTCACCCGCTCCATCGTCACCGAGCGGCCCATCTCGAATTTGGCAATCCGGTAGGGGCCGGAGCCGAGCGGCGGTTCGGTCAGCGGCTTGGTGAAATCGCGTCCGGCCCACCAATGTTTCGGCAGCACCGGCAATTGGCCCAGAATCTGCGGCAGTTCGCGGTTGCCGGCATTCTTGAAGTGGAACACCACCCGCTGCGGCCCCTCGGCCACCACGGAAGAGACGTCGCCGTAATATTGTCGGTAGATCGGGCGGCCATCCTTGATCAGCGTCTCGAACGTCCAAACCACGTCGTCCGAAGTGAGTGGATGGCCATCGTGGAACCGCGCCCCCGGGCGGAGATTGAAGGCGACTGAGAGATGGTCGGCGGTCACCTCAATTGTGCTGCAGAGATGGCAGTAGCCGGTTTCCGGCTCGTCATCGGAGGCGACGGTCAGCGTCTCGAACACCAATCCCGCCGCACCGGACGGTGTGCCGCGGAGGATGAATGGGTTGAAGCTGTCATAACTGCCGATCCCCGCTGTCACCACCGTGCCGCCCTTCGGAGCGTCGGGGTTCACATAGGGGAAATACGGGAAATCCGCAGGCAAAGCTGGGGTGCCGACCAGGGCGATGCCGTGGGTTTTGGTCTGGGCGTCAGACACATTCGTCATTGCGAGGTACAGCGCGACGAAGCAACCCAGGAGTGCCGCCAGTCGATTCCTGGGTTGCTTCATCACCTTCGGCTCCTCGCCATGACGAGAAAAATTCGACATCTTCATTCTCCCAGCACCGCGATGGCAGCGCCAAGCACCGACGGGTCTCCCACCGCCAGCACCCGCCCATCCCCATGTGGGGAGAGGGCAGCACCCTGCCAATCGGTGATCGACCCACCGGCGCCCTCGATGATCGGCACCAAGGCCGCCCAATCCCAGGGCTGCATGGTCGCCTCGGCGATGATGTCGATCTGGCCGAGCGCCAGCAAGCCATAGGCATAGCAATCCCCGCCATAGGTGACCCGCTTGGTCGCCTCGCGCAGCCGCTCCCAGCGCGGCAGGTCGGGGCCGAACATCGCGGGCGAGGTGACGGAGAGTTCGGCGTCGCTCAACGCGGAACACGGGCGGGTGCCGACATGGCCGTAAGCGCCGCGAAACCGTGTGGCCAGCCCGTGCGCGCCGATCCAGCGCTCGCCGGTGATCGGCTGGTCGATGACGCCGACAATCGGTCGCTCACCGTCCAGCAACGCGATCAGCGTGCCGAATTGCGGGCGACCCGTCACGAAGGCGCGGGTGCCGTCCACCGGGTCAAGCACCCAGCGATAGCGCTGGCCAGGATTGAGCTCGCCGAATTCCTCGCCATAGACGCTGTGGGTGGGGAACCACTGGCTGAGCACGCCGCGCATGGCGAGTTCGGCCGAGCGGTCGGCGATGGTCACCGGGCTCGCATCCGATTTGCGCTCGACGGCCAGATGGCGACGAAACAGCGGCTTGATCGCCGCTGCCGCCACATCGGCTGCCGCTTCGGCCGCCGTGATGAAATCCTCGATCAACCGCGCATCCTCCGGTTTGCCTCATCGGATCACGACGTTATACGCTGGCGTCATGAATCCGATCATCGTCATCCCCTCGCGTATGGCCTCCACGCGCCTGCCCGGCAAGCCACTTGCTGATATTGGCGGGCGTCCCATGATCCTGCACGTGCTTGACCGCGCACGCGAGGCCGATATCGGCACCGTGGCGGTGGCCTGCAGCGAGATAGAAGTGGCCGAAGCGGTGCGGGCCGATGGCGGGGTCGCGGTGATGACCGATCCGTCTCTGCCATCCGGCTCCGACCGTGTGCAGGCAGCACTCACAGCACTCGATCCCACCGGCAAGCATGATGTGGTGATCAATTTGCAGGGCGACCTGCCGACCATTCCGGCCGAATTGTTGCGCGCAGTGCTCGCCGCACTTGTCGACCCTTTGACCGATATCGGCACGCTGGTCGCTCCGATCACCACCGAGGAGGAGCGCTATGCGTCCTCGGTCGTCAAGGTGGCCTGCGCCTTCGGGCCTGGGCAGTCGGTGGCGCAGGCACTTTATTTCTCGCGGGCGACGATCCCCTGGGGTGATGGGCCGTTATGGCATCACATTGGCGTGTATGCCTATCGCCGCGCAGCTTTGTCCCGTTTCGTCTCACTGCCGCCTTCGCCGTTGGAAAAGCGCGAAAGTCTTGAACAATTGCGCGCCCTTGAAGCCGGAATGCGCGTTGCCGCCGCACGGGTCGAACACGCGCCGTTCGGTGTTGACACGCCCGCAGATCTGGAGCGCGCGCGGCAGTTGCTGGCATAGTCTCGCCAAGGTTGCCTGATTTCACTACACTTCAGTGAAGAGGTGAGGGCTCGCAACCACCTACGGGAGACGCTCATTGTCCGTCGAAGGCCAAACCCGCCGCGTGTTGGTTATTGATCGCAACGTGACCGTTGCCCTGATGGTCGGCAGCTTGCTGCGTCGCTGGGGCTTCGAGGTGCAGCGTGATTCTGGACAGGGAGAGGTGCATCCCGACCCGGACTGGGATCTGGTCGTTGCTGATCCGCAAAGCAATCCGGACCGCCTGAGTGCGCTGCGTCGCAAGGGTGTGCCGTGGGTGGCGCTGATCTCGGCCGGTGACGCGCGCGAGACCGCCGACGCCGCCGCTTGGCTCTACAAGCCCGTCGAGGCCGCCGAATTGCAGGACGCTGTGACCCGTGCGTTGTCGAGCGAGACGTCGAGCACCAATGTCGGCGTCGATACGGCCGCGATTGTTGAACTCTGGGGCAGTCTTGATCATCCGGGTTTCCGTCAGGTCGCCAACGCGTTTCTGGGTGAGATCGACAAGCGCGTGCATTCGATGGTCGAGTGCCTGTCCAACGGCAACCGCAAGCAATTGCATCTTGAGGCGCATTCGGTCGGCAGTGCCGCAGCGAATGTCGGCGGCATGGCGATCTCGCGTGCGTCTCGCGCGCTGGAAGCGGTGGCATTGGCCGGTGATCCAAGCACGCTACGCTCCCTGGTCGAGGCGGTTGAGGCGGCTTGCCGAAGAGATCTGCCCGCGATTCGTAAGCTTTCGTCCGATCCAGGGTCATGAGCGGCAGGGTCCTGATCGTTGAGGATAGCCCGTCGTTGGCATTGACATGTCGCGTTCATCTGGCAGGCCAAGGCCACACTCTGTTGGAGGCACCTGACGGCCGCAGCGCGCTGGTGATTCTGGAGCGCGAGGATGTCGATTGCATCCTGCTCGACCTTGAATTGCCGGATATGAACGGCACCGAAATTCTGCAGCTCGTCCGACGCTTCCGCAGGCCACCGGCGGTGGTGGTGGTCACCGCGCGCAGTGCCGCCGCCAAGGCCGAGCAGGCGGTGCGGCTGGGCGCGCATGACTATCTCGTCAAACCGTTCAACGGCCCGCGCTTGGTCACCACGGTGCGCAACGCGCTGGCTCATTCGGTGCTGATGCGCGCGCAGGGCGAGGAAGGCATCGCCGCACTGCGCACCCATCATTACGAGGTAGCACTCACCTGGACTGGCAATCACGGCAAGGGAACCGCCGATTACCGCTCCTACAGCCGGGACCATCGGATCGAGGCGATTGGCCGCCCTGCGTTGGAGGGCTCGGCTGATCCGCTGTTCCGGGGTGACACGGCACGCTGGAACCCCGAGCAGCTTCTGGTGGCGTCGCTCTCCGCCTGTCATCAGCTCTGGTATTTGCATCTGTGCGCCGAGGCGGGCGTGGTGGTGATGTCCTATCGCGACGCTGCTGAGGGGACGATGGGCGAGGCGGCGGATGGGGCGGGACAGTTTATGGAGGTCGTTCTGAACCCGCGCGTGATGATCGCCGAGGGAGGCGACGTCACGCTGGCACTGTCGCTGCACGCCGCGGCGCATGAGAAATGCTTCATCGCCAATTCGGTGAATTTCCCGGTGCGGTGCGCGCCGGAGGTCGAGGCCGAAGCGGAATAGTGGTGCTGAGCTTCACCGCGTGTTGCCGAGAATTGCAATAATCCGGGCGTGCTCCTGCGGCGCCGCCGCATAGAACCGGTCGCGGGCCGCCGTATCGGCCAGCAATCTTGCATCAAGTGATTGCGGCGTCAGTCGCACGCCATATTCGGTGCCGCCATGATACATGGTCTCGAGCATCTTCTCGCCGATCGCCACCTTGAAGTGATTCGGCTCCCAGAACCACTGCGTCTTGTGCGCCATGTCGCCATGCGCCGGGATCGGCTCGGTGGAGAACCGGTCGAAGCCAATGAAATCCCACAATGGCACTTCATTTCCACCAGCTTCTGCCACGGCGCGGGTGATGGCGGACTTGGCTGCGAGATAGCGCGGCCAAAGCCCAACGGCATCAAGGATTTGGAGAAAATCGCCATGCACCGGCGCAATGCCGATATCGAGAGCGATATGCTTCTCACGTGCTAATTGTATCATGTCCTTGAGCCCGTCGATCATGGCAATCGGCGCATCCGGGTGTGCGGACGTCTGTGACTGTATGCCCTTGAGGAGGCCGAAGACCGTCGGAAACTTCTGCTCGAACAACGCAGAAGCGCCTTCCCTGTCGGATGCCCCGCGGAATAGGCCATCGCGCATCATCCCATCATCATCCATGCTGATGGCGTAAGGGCTGCCCTGCTGCGTCAGAGTGGAAATGCTGGCCCGGAACGCGTCCAGCGACAGGCTCGCCATGAAGCGATCATAGAGGTCGTCCCGCGCAGATGGCAGGAAATGCCCAACCGGGGTGGCACCGCTGCCTGGCCACATGAAATCGGTGATCTCCACCAGCAGCATCACCCGCCGCAACGGCGCGCGCGCAACGACGTCGCGGAATTCATCGATGGTCTTGGGCAGCGACTGACCAGGAACGCCGCCATTGAACACCAGCCCTGAATCGGCAGGCCAGAGCGGGGAGCGCGGATTGATGCCAAGCTGCACCTTCGACGTTCCCAACATCAGCGTCTGCGGCTCGACCCGCTGCAGCAAATGGTGCTTCACCAGTTCGGCGCGCTCCAGCGTGCTGGGCTTGACGTCGTTGATGCCGACAAACCGTGGGCTGCCGAACACCATGAACGGATCGATGGCGAAGTTGAATGCTGCCATCAATGGGATCAGCACCAACAGGCCGATCAGCCAGTTGCGGCAAAAGCGCAGCATCGTCGGCTCAACCATGGCGGGTGGCGAGGACATCAAAACTTCCAGTAGAGAAATTCGCTGACCTGGCCGAGCGACATCAGCCCAAACAGCGTCACCACCGAAACCGCAAGCGCCCAGCCCGCCGACGGACGCCAGAACCACCGCGCCAATTCTGCAGCACGTCCTGGCCGGAGCTTGAAGCCAAGCGCTGGATCGTAATTGGCCAGCATTTCGTGCGTGTTGGGCATGAACAGGGCAATGGCCCACGCAACGGCGACCAGGAACCACACCATCACGAACGCGTAGCCGCCCTCCCAGCTGGGCTGCACGGTGAGGCCGATTGCGTTGAGCATTGGTGCCACCATGCCGCTCAGAACCGGCGGCATCGCCACGCCAGCGCCGCCATACATCCCGCCCAGCACCCGCAATGCGGTCGAGACGCTGCCTGCCCGGAAGAACACTTCGGCATGCACGACGAAGAACATCGTCAGCGCCACCGAGAAGACACGCAGCATGACGCCGCCCTGTGCCGCATCTGGCCAGGAGCGCGGCTTCCACAGCCGCCAAGCGTGGTTGATCACCAGAGCGATGCCGTGCAGCACGCCAAAGATCGCAAATTGGTAGCCGGCCCCGTGCCAGACGCCGGAGAGGAACATCGTCACCAAGGTCGGCACGCCGACCAGCATCAAGAAACTACCTGCCGTCGTCCGTCTGCCTGCCATCACCGGCAATCCACGCGCGAGCCTGCTGCGGGTGAACATCAGTGCCAGGGGCGAGAACAGATAGGAGGTCAGAAAGCGCGTCAGCGTGACGTGCCAACGCGACCAGAATTCGATGATGTTGTGCGCCTTGAGCGGCGAGTTGAAATTGTAGGGCAGCTTGATGCCGAACAGTCGGGCGGCACCGATTGCCATCTCGGAATAGCCGGAAAAGTCGAAATAGAGCTGCGCCATGTAGCCGAGTGCCGCCACCCAAGCCTGCAACAACGCGGGATGTTGCCCCTGAAACGCCTGCTGCCAGATCGGCGAGATCAATCCGGCGATCTGATCGGCGATCACCAGCTTTTTGAACAAACCTGAGAAGAACAGGCTGCCGCCAACCGCCAGATTCTCCCAACGCCAGCGCCCATCCATCGCTTCGAATTGCGGCATCAATTCGCGGTAATGCACTATGGGGCCGGAGATCAGCGGCGGGAAGAACAGCACGAACAGGGCGTAAGATTTCAGATCCACCCGCTCCACTCGCCCTGCGCGCACATCCACAAGAAGGGCGATCTTCTGGAAAGTGATGAAGGAGATGCCGAGCGGCAGGATGATGTTGTCGAGCACGTAATTCGTCCCGAGCACATCATTTGTCATCGTGGCGAAGAAGTTGAGATATTTGAAATATCCGAGAAAACACAGATTGAAGCAGATGCCGAACCAGAAAGCGGCGCGGGTCAGCGCCGGTTTGGTGTCACCGGCGGCGATCAGGAATTTTGCTATTGCGTAGTTGATCGCAATCGATGGGCCGATGAGCAGAACGTTGACCGGACGCCACCATGAATAGAAGAACAGCGAGGCCGCGGTGAGCCAATATTTTGCCGCCGGCAAGTTCGAATGCGCGAGCAGGAAGAAAATCACCAAAGTGATCGGCAAAAAAAGAAAAATGAACTCGTAAGAATTAAACAGCATCGCTTAGCCCCGCTCGGCGGGCGAAGCTATAGCGCATGGCCGCAAATGCTGACAACCCGCCAAAATCAGCTATCCATTTTCAGTGCGGCGAGGAAGGCCGATTGCGGGATTTCGACCTTGCCGAATTGCCGCATCCGCTTTTTGCCCTCTTTCTGCTTCTCCAACAGCTTGCGCTTGCGGCTGATATCGCCGCCATAGCACTTCGCCGTCACGTCCTTCGACAATGCGCCGATGGTCTCGCGCGCGATCACCCGGCCGCCAATCGCCGCCTGGATGGCGATCTTGAACAACTGCTTGGGGATCAGATCCTTCAGCTTCTCACAGATCGACCGCCCGCGTCGGTCCGCCTGTGAGCGATGCGCGATGAAGCTCAGCGCGTCCACCGGGTCGGAGTTGACCAGGATGGAGATGCGCACCAGATCGCCCTCCTCATAGCCGTCCATCGCGTAGTCAAAGCTGGCATAGCCGCGGCTGATCGATTTCAGGCGATCGTAGAAATCGAACACCACCTCGTTGAGCGGCAGGCGGTAGACTGCCATCGCGCGGGAGCCGACATAGGTGAGATCGACCTGCTGGCCACGGCGCTCGTTGCACAAGGTCAGGATCGCGCCAAGATAATCATCCGGCACCATGATGTTGGCTTTGATCCACGGCTCGGAGATCGAGGCGATCACCGACGGATCCGGCATGTCGGCGGGGTTGTGTAACTCCTCCTCGGTGCCGTCGGTGCGCTTGAGTTTGTAGACCACCGAAGGGGCGGTTGCGATCAGATCAAGATCGAATTCGCGCGACAGGCGTTCCTGGATGATTTCCAGATGCAGCATGCCGAGGAAGCCGCAGCGATAGCCGAAGCCGAGGGCGGCCGAGGACTCAGCCTCGTAATGGAAGCTGGCGTCGTTGAGCCGCAGCTTGCCCAAGCTCTCGCGCAGCTTCTCGAAATCATCGGCGTCAATCGGGAACAGGCCGCACCAGACCACCGGGATCGATGGCTTGAAGCCTGCCAAAGCCTCGGCGGCGGGCGCGCGGTCATCGGTGATGGTGTCGCCCACGTTGCAATCGGCGACGGTTTTGATGGCGGCGGTGATGTAGCCCATCTCGCCCGGCCCGAGATCGTCCACCGGGGTCATTTTGGGCGCGAACACGCCGACCTGTTCGACTGTGTGGGTGGAGCCCTTGGACATCATGCGGATCTTCTGGCCGCGCTTGAGGCGGCCGTCCTTGATGCGCACGAGGATGACGACGCCGAGATAGGCGTCATACCAGCTATCAACCAGCAGCGCCTTCAGCGGCGCGTTGGAATCACCGGTCGGCGGCGGCAGGCGGTGGACGAGGGCTTCGAGCACGCCTTCGATGTTCAGCCCGGTTTTTGCGGAAATCATCACCGCGTCCGACGCATCCAACCCGATCACGTCCTCGATTTGCTGCTTGACCTTGTCCACCTCGGCGGCGGGCAGGTCGATCTTGTTCAGCACCGGGACGATTT
This sequence comes from uncultured Rhodospirillales bacterium, assembly GCA_903891315.1. GTDB lineage: Bacteria > Pseudomonadota > Alphaproteobacteria > Acetobacterales > Acetobacteraceae > CAIQQQ01. Next base: position 12,217 of record CAITEF010000682.1, read on the forward strand.
CGTGATGCGCATCGAGCGCCTGATAGACGTTGGCGAGCGTCTGCGCTTCGACGCCCTGGCTGGCATCGACCACCAGCAGCGAGCCTTCGCAGGCGGCGAGGCTGCGCGAGACTTCGTAGGCGAAGTCCACATGGCCCGGCGTGTCCATCAAATTGAGCGTGTAGACCTCGCCGTTGAGCGCCTTGTAGGTCAGCCGCACGGTCTGCGCCTTGATGGTGATCCCGCGCTCCTTCTCCAGTTCCATGTTGTCGAGCACCTGCTCGGTCATCTCGCGTGCGGAGAGGGCACCGGTGTGCTGGATCAACCGATCGGCCAGGGTGGATTTTCCGTGGTCGATATGGGCGATGATGGAGAAGTTGCGGATATGGCGGAGATCGGTCTGCGTCATGGGCGTGATGTAGGGGAGTTTTGGGGGTTTGTCAGTATGCCAGCGTGCCGATGCGCCCTGCGTTGCGGGGCGGGGTGTATCGACTTATGTCGACACATCTGCGTCGTCTGGGCCAGCATAGACAATCGTCGATCCGCAGGAGAGGCCAATGCTGGTCCACGTGAAGAAATGGGGCAACAGCGCCTCGGTGCGAATCCCGGCCTCGCTGATGGCGGCGGCGGCGCTGAGCATCGATCAGGCGGTTGAGGTTCGCGAGGAGGGCGGGCGGATCATCATTGAGCCGATCAAGGCCCCGGTGTTCGATCTTGATCAATTGCTGGACCAGATGACCCCCGAGACTTTTCCCGATGATGCCGATTTTGGGGCAGATGTCGGCCAAGAGCTTTGGTGATGGCGGAGTATGTTCCGCAGCCGGGCGATGTGGTGTGGCTGAATTTCGATCCGCAACTTGGTCATGAGCTGGCTGGCCATCGCCCTGCGTTGGTACTCTCCCCTGGCCGCTACAACGCGGCGCGGGGAATGATGCTGTGTTGCCCGATGACGTCGAAGATCAAAGGGTATGTGTTTGAGGTGGTGGTGCCGGGGACGCCGCCGAGTGCCGCGCTGGCTGATCAGATCAAGTATTTGGATTGGCGGGCGCGGGGCGCGGAGTTGAAGGGGAAGGTTTCGGCGAGCGTGATGGCAGAGGTTCAGGGGAAGATTAAGGCGTTGCTGGGGGTGTGATCGATAGCCACTTCGCAGCCAGCGAAGGTGTTGCTCCATTCCCCGTTGGTCGAAACAGAGCGCGATTGGGCTTTCCCACATCGATCTGATTTCGGTAACATTGGAGACTTCCGCGAGGATCTCATGACGGACAGAGAGCACCCAGGTGCCAAGACATCGGTGTTTTTGCGCGCCGAGGCTGAGCGGATGGCCAGCCTGTGCACCGGATGCGGCAATTGTCTTCGTGCCTGCCCTATGGTGGCCTTCGCGCCCTTGGCTCAGGCCGCTGGTGCCGATGAGGTGATGCAGGGCGTGCGTGATTTGTTGCGAGGCGGAAAGGCCAATGCGGCGGCTCTGTCCTGGATCGCGGCCTGCAGCCGTAGCGCGTTGTGCAGCGGCGTCTGCCCGGTGGACGGGTTGGACCCGGCCTTCATGATGCGGGTCGCCAAGATGCGGGCAATGGGTGCGCTGGGAGATCCGGCTCAGATCGCGGTGCGCGAGGATGCGCAATTGGCGCAGCGCGTGAAGGCCTTCGCGCGATTGACGCTGTCAGACACCGAGCAGGAGGAATGGCTGTGACCGCGGATCACGCTCAAAAGCAGGACCGCGCGGTGTTCTGGTATGGCTGCAACATGACCCGCCATGGCGAGCTGATCCGCACCTCCGCGCGACTGCTGGAGGCGGTGGGTGTGGCCGCCGAGCCGGCCGGCGGGCCTGGGCATTGCTGTGGTGCCCCGAAAGAGGCCTCGTCGCGTATCGCGGGCGGCATGGGCGAGCGCACAGTGGAGAAATTCAATGCGACCGGTGCCCCTCATGTCGTGACCTGGTGCCCGACCTGCCACATGAACATGCAAGACGTCATGGTGCCGGTGACGGCAGCCAAATTCTCAACGCAGCACATCTCCGAAATGCTGCACGCGCGACAGGACTGGCTGCGTCCGTTGCTGGCAAACCGTATCGAACTTCGCGTGCTGGTGCATCAGCACCACGGCTTCAACGGCCGCGTGCCGGTCAACCGCATCGTGCCCGAGTTGCTGCGTCTGATCCCCGGCGTCACGGTGTTGGAGAATGATCTGCGCATACCGGGCCACATGTGCTCGGCCCTCGGCGGCACCGAAGGGGCGATGTATGCGACACAGGCTGCCCAGTTGGAGGCCGCCGCCGCCGTCGGCGCGCAGGCGATTGTGACGATCTTCCACTCCTGCCACCGCGAGATGGTGACACTCGAACGCGGTCGTGACCTCCAGGTCTTCAACTGGGTGCATCTGCTGGCGCGTGCCATCGGCTGGGATGCGGTGGATGACTACAAGACCTGGCGTAATGCCACCAATCCGCGCGCCGAGATCGGGGATGCTCGTATCGAGCGGGCGGGCGAGGTTGCGTTCACCCGCCTCACCGAGCCGGAACTGCTGCGTCCCGCCACGATTTGAGCTGTGTGGCGGCGGCGTTGGCTCGGCATCGGTGGACCACACGGCCGGGCCGCAAGCTTCATCTCGCGTTCCTAAATCCGTCGCAGTGCCGATTTGGCACCTGATGGATCCCCACATCGCCCGCGGCTTCTTGCACGGCAAAGACGATTGCTAAGACGGATCATACTTCGCGCAGAACGCCTCCGCCGACATCCGGCGGAAATCCTGCAGGCCACTCGCAAGCTGGTCGTGAGTCCAATCCCACCACGCGATCCGCTCCAAGGCTGCGATGATCTCCGGCGTGAATCGATAACGGATCACCCGCGCCGGATTGCCCACCACGATGGCGAAAGGCGGCACGTCCTTCGTCACCACCGCCCCGGCCCCGACCGCGGCACCATTGCCGAGCTGGATGCCGGGCAGAATGATCGCGCCATGGCCGATCCAGACATCGTTGCCCATCACACAGCGGAATGAGCGCCGCCAGTCGAAGAACGAGGCATCGTCTGGGCCGAGATTGTAACTTGATGAGCGATAGGTGAAATGGCTGAGCGCCACACGCTCCAGCGGATGATTGCCGGGATTGATCCGTGTGTGGGCGGCAATTGAGCAAAATTTGCCCACCGTGGTGTAGATGATGTCGGAGTCGTTCACGACGTAGGAATAATCGCCAAAGCTGCTCTCGGCGACCTTGGTACGGGCGCCGACCTCGCAGAACCTTCCAAACGTGCTGGCACGGACCGAGGCGGTGCGGTGGATGTCGGGCTGATCGCCAAGGTTTTTCTTCGAGCTTAGGTCGTTCTTGGCCATGACGCATGCCTCCTCTCGTGCGGCTGCAATGTGGCGCGGTTTGCGGAGCGTCGCCAGCCCGGCTATTTCGGACGGATGAACCAGATCATCGCCTTCCAGGGCACGCCCGGTGCCTATTCCGATCTCGCTTGCAGGCAAGCCTATCCGGGTTGGACGACGCTGCCCTGCTACGGCTTCTCCGACGCGATTGCGGCGGTGCGCGAAGGGCAGGCGGATTTTGCCATGCTGGCCACCGAGAACTCGCTGGCGGGCCGCGTGCCGGATGTGCATTCGCTGCTGCCCGAATCCGGGCTGCATGTGGTGGGTGAGCATTTCCAGCGGGTCGAGCACTGCCTGCTCGCCCCCAAGGGCACCAAGATCGAGCAGATCAAGCGCGTGCATTCTCACCCGGTGGCGCTGGGGCAGGTTCGCAAACTGGTCGCCGAACTCGGCGTGCAGCCGGTGGTGCAGAGTGACACGGCAGGCTCTGCGGAGATGATCGCGGGCATGAACAATCCCGAGGACGCGGCAATCGCCTCGTCGCTGGCCGCTGAGTTGTTCGGGCTGGAGATCCTGCGCAGCAATGTGGAGGACGAGGCGCACAACACCACGCGCTTCTACGTGATGTCGCGCCACGCGCTGCATCTGCCGGCGACCACGCCGGGGCTGATGACGACATTTGTCTTCCGCGTGCGAAACGTGCCGGCAGCGCTCTACAAGGCGCTCGGTGGCTTTGCCACCAACGGGGTGAACATGACCAAGCTGGAGAGCTACATGCTCAAGGGCGCGTTCACTGCGACGCAATTCCTCTGCGATGTCGAGGGCCATCCGGAACAGCCTCATCTGCGCCGGGCCTTTGAGGAGCTTGGCTTCTTCTCGCGCGAGACTCGTATTCTGGGCGTGTATCCGATGGCGGCGGTGCGTGGCATCGGCGGGGCAGACTGAACAGTTCTACGACGTTATTGCGAATATCTTCGTTTTACTGTTGTTGCGAGGCGTTTGCAGTTAACGCAATTGCCTTGCGCTCTAGCAATCACGCCCCTATATGCCGGTCGATCATTCCGGAGGCTTGTGATGCGCAATTTCGATGAATTGTCGGAACAGGAAGTTCTGGCTCTCGCGATCTCCTCCGAGGAGGAGGATGGGCGCATCTATGCCGACTTCGCCGAACGTTTGCGCGCGGACTACCCCGCCTCCGCCCAGGTGTTCCGCGACATGGCCGCCGAGGAGGGTGATCATCGCCGCATGTTGATCGATACCTATCGCGAGAAATTCGGCGAACATATTCCGCTCATCCGTCGCCAGGACGTGCGCGGCTTCATCAGCCGCAAGCCGGTTTGGCAATCTTCGGTGCTCGGGCTCGATATCGTGCGCAAGCAGGCGGCCTCGATGGAGTTGGAGGCGGCGAATTTCTACCGCACCGCCGCCACCCGCAGCCAGGACGCCACGATCCGCAAGCTGCTCGGCGATCTGGCCGAGATCGAGGTTGGCCATGAGCACACCGCCGACCGGCTGATGGCGGAGAATCTCGACGCCGACACCAAGCATGAAGAGGACGAGGCGGATCGGCGGATGTTCGTCCTGCGCGTGGTACAGCCCGCTTTGGCCGGGCTGATGGACGGTTCGGTCTCAACTCTCGCCCCAGTGTTCGCCGCAGTCTTCGCCACCGGGCAGAGCTGGGACGCGTTCCTGGTCGGCATGGCGGCGTCCATCGGTGCAGGCATCTCGATGGGGTTCGCCGAGGCGCTGTCGGATAACGGGTCGCTGACCGGGCGCGGGGCACCGTGGATTCGCGGACTGATCTGCGGGCTGGCCACGACGCTGGGCGGCATCGGCCACACGCTGCCGTTCCTGATCGGGAATTTTCACACCGCACTCAGCGTGGCGATTGCCGTTGTGGTGGCGGAGTTGGCGGTGATCACCTGGATCCGCGCGAAATACATGGACACGCCAGTGTTCTCAGCGGCGATGCAGGTGGGATTCGGTGGCGCTCTGGTATTTGCCACCGGCATTTTGATCGGCCAGGGCTGATAATCCTTCCAAAAATTCACGTGACGTCTTGGTCACCATGTCGGATTACGTAACGAGATCTTAACAAGGACTTGCATGATGTCTGACATCCAGCGTTACGATCAAAAAACTATCCTGTTTCATTGGCTGACTGCTGGTGCGATCGTCATCATGTGGGTGCTGGGGCAGACCTTCAGCATGCTGCCGCGCGATCTGCGGCCCTGGTTCCGCTCGGTGCATATTCTGCTCGGCGTGGCGTTGCTGGTGATCATGGTGCTGCGCGTGCGCTGGAAATTCACCGGCGCGCGCCGCCTGCCGCCTGCCGAGAGTGGTCTGCTCGGTTCGCTGGCGGTTGGCATGCATCATCTGCTCTATCTGATGGTCTTCCTCACCTTGGCGGTCGGTCTGTTCCTCGAATCCCTGCGCGGGGATCTAATTCTTGGGTTCATCCAATTCTCCCCGATCATCGACAATGCCAGGGATTTGTCGCGGGCAATGTATGGCAGGCATGGTCTGGTGGCAGATGGGCTGGTGATCCTCGCCGGGCTGCATGCCTGCGTGGCCATCTGGCACCGTTTCGTGCGCAAGGACGGCGTGCTCGGGCGGATGCTGGGCGGCTGAGGTTGAGCTGGTTCACCAGGAATTCACGTGACGGCTGAGCGCTGATGTCCGAGACAATCGGACAGCTTCTCTGCCGTATATGAGGATTCCTGGATGTCCGACGCACTGCAATATGACCGCCGCACCATACTGCTGCACTGGCTCAGTGCTGGCTTGATTGTGCTGATGTGGCTGATTGCGCAGGGGATCGATTTCTTCCCGCGCGAGATGCGGTTCTGGCCGCGCTCGGTGCATTCGCTGGTCGGACTCATTTTGCTAGGCGTCTACGTCTCGCGTGTGGTCTGGAAACTGACCGGCGCGCGCCGCCTGCCCGCGGCGGAGGACGGTGTGCTGGGTGCTGCGGCGATTGGGGTGCACCACGTTCTGTATCTGATGATCGCGGTGACTTTGGCGCTGGGCATCACGCTGGAGGCGATCCGGGCTGACAATCTGTTCGGCTTGGGCAGCCTGCCGTCGATCGCGCCCAATAATCGGGCGCTGACCCGTACGGTGAATTTCTATCACGAGTGGGCTGCCAACGGGATGCTGATCCTGGCGGGCCTGCACGGCTGTGCGGCGCTATTGCATCACGTCGTCAAAAAGGACGGTGTGCTGCGACGGATGCTGCTTGGCTGACGCGTCAGACGAAAAATTCCGCTTTCAAGTTTACGGCGTTACATTATCATCGTTCACATACGTCGGAGTGGTGTGATGAGCGGAGCGGTAAACGGCGCGGTCGGCTGGATTTTGCGCCTTGAAGGGGCGGTGATGCTGGCATTCTCGGTGATCCTGTATCGGGTGCTCGGCGGCGAATGGGGCATGTTCGCGCTGTTGTTCCTGCTGCCGGATCTCGGGATGCTGGGCTATCTGGCAAACCCCCGACTGGGTTCGGCCTGCTACAATGCACTGCACAGCTACGCTGGCCCGTTCCTGCTCGCGATCGTCGCATGGATGGTCAATCTGTTGCCAATATGGCCGTACGCTCTGATCTGGGCTGCCCATATCGGCTTCGACCGAATGCTGGGCTACGGGCTGAAATACCCAGACGCGTTCGGAGCGACGCACCTGGGCTGGAAGGACACTAGGGTGTGATTTTCTAATGTTGATAGCTCATCTATGTCGCCAATTCGTCACCCAGAGCGCAGCGTTAGGGTCCAGATGTCATAGAGCCGGATCTTCGTCTTCTGGACCCTGACGCTTCGCTCAGGGTGACGGGAGGGTGAGGGCAGGCAGTGACTCAATTTCAGCCATTCGCAGTCTAAAGACCATCCCGCTTGCTGATCGCGCCCGCCACCCGCACCCCGGATTCCAGCGCCCCCTCCATGAAGCCAGGGAATTTATAGCTGGTGTGTTCGCCGGCAAACTGCATCCAGGGTAGACCCTCGGTCATCGTTTTGCCGAACGCCATGATCTGGCCCAAGCGCGGACAGGAATAGCCCGCCATCGTGAACGCTTCGGTGGGCCAGTTCATGAATTTGCTGTCCTGCAACGCTGCCTTGTAGCTCGGATACATCCGCCCAAGCAGCGCCCGCGCCGCCTCATGCCCGCGCCCCGCATCGGCAATCGCGTCACGCGCCGCCGGACCGCCGGAGAAGCCGGTCAGACAGACCGCGCCGCCATCGCCTTGCTGGTCAGTGCTGTCCCAGGTCTCGCTGACCAGAGCGTCGCTCAACGCGTCCGGCCCGTCCTCCCAGACCGGACGCTTGAGGCGGGAGAGGAATTTCACGTTCAATCCCATCGCCGAGCGCGGATCGAAACCTGGTTGCGGTGTGATGCGGATGCGCTCCCATACGGAGGGAGGCACGGCGAGCACCACTTGGTCGAAATCGGACGTATGCACGCCCTGTTTCGAGACGGCGGTGACCTTCGTCTTGCCGCCGTCATGGGCAATCGAGGTGATTGTCGTCTCCAGTTGGGCGCTGGCGTTGGGCAGGGCCCGGATCGCTTTCAGCAGCGCAGTGGCCAGCGCATCATTGCCCTGCTGGCAGCGATAGACTTCCGATTCCGTCCAGAACGCCTCGATCCCACCGCCACGCACGGTGGCCAGAAATCCGAGCAGACTCTGCTCCTCCACCGCCGCCCCATTGTTGGCGGATTGGGTGGCGGCAAATGCGGCGACCGGTTTGGCCATGCTTGGCTCCGCGCCGAACGCCTCGTGCAGCCATTGGCCGAGCGATATGGCGTCGAGCTTCGCCGCGTTCTCGCTCTTCCACGGACTTGCCGCATTGACGCGTTCCGCGAGGCGGTTGAGCTGTTTGGTGATGCGGTCGATGCCCTCGAACAGCGCGCGCCGCGCCGCCTCGTCGAGCAATTCGCCGTTGAGCATGACCGGAGAGGCGGCATCCTCGACATCGGTGATTTCGCGATAATGCAGGCCGAAGCGGTTGGCGTAGCGCAGCCAGGTCTTGTGGTTGCTGCCAATCAGCTCGCCGCCGCCTTCGACCAACTTGTGGCCACCGTGGCCGTCCTCGATCCAGTTGCGCAACGTGACAACGCGCCCGCCTGCGCGATTGCGCGCCTCGAACAACGTGACGGGGAAGCCGGATTGCGCCAGCTCATAGGCGGCGACGAGGCCCGCAAACCCGCCGCCGATGACGGCGATCTTCTGGGTGGGGCGCATGGCGTCGGCGGCATGGGCGGGGAGAGACGACGCGACGGTGGCGGCGGCAAGACCGGCCAGCATGGCACGGCGGTTGAGCGCCGGCGCGTCAGGACGAAATTCGCGCAACAGCGAGCGGTAGAGTTGCATCGTGGCGTCCTTGGGAAGTGGCGTTGTCGTGAGTGTAGCTCAGCGCGCCGCTGTTTTCGAAGGGGTGTGTCCGGTGAACCAACGATGACGATCTATGGACCCCCACCATAGTTTTCCGCTACTCCCTCCCCATCATGGCACGCACCGCATCAATCACCCGCAAGACCGCCGAGACCGACATCTCCGTCTCGCTGGATCTGGATGGCTCCGGCACCGGCAGCGTCAGCACCGGGATCGGCTTCCTCGACCACATGCTGACGGCGCTGAGCCGCCACAGCCTCATCGACATGGACATTAAGGCGGTCGGCGATCTGCACATCGATTTCCACCACACCACCGAGGATGTCGGCATCGTCATCGGCCAAGCGATCCGTCAGGCGCTTGGTGAGAAGCGCGGCATCACGCGCTACGGCCATGCGACGGTTCCGATGGACGAAGCCCTTGTCGAGGCTTCCATCGACATCTCCGGTCGCGCCTATACTGGCTGGCAGGTGACGTTCGCCGCCCCCAAGATCGGCGAGATGGACACCGAGCTGTTCGAGGAATTCTTCCGCGCGCTGGCCGGCAATGCAGGCATCGCGCTGCACATCCGCCAACTCGCCGGAACCAATGCGCACCACATCGCTGAAGGTGCCTTCAAGGCCACGGCACGCGCTTTGCGTCAGGCAGTGGAGCCGGACCCGCGCCAGAACGGAGCGGTTCCCTCTACCAAGGGAGCGTTGTGACGCCGTGAAAATCGTTGTCATCGATTACGGCAGCGGCAACCTCGCCTCGGCCTCCCGTGCGGTGGCTCTCGCGGCCAATCTGGAGGGGATCAACGGCGAGGTCGTCGTCACCGCCGATCCGCTGATGGTGGCCGATGCTGATCGGATTATCCTGCCCGGACAGGGAGCCTTTGCCGATTGCGCGCTGGGACTCGCCCAACGGCCTGGCCTGCGCGAGACGATGTTCGCCCGCGTCGAGGGCGGTGCACCGTTCTTCGGCATCTGTGTCGGCATGCAGTTGATGGCCGAGCGTGGGCTCGAACATCAGGTCACCAAGGGCTTTGGCTGGATCCAGGGCGAGATCACCGAAATGGCCCCGCCCTCGCCGCTGCGCCTGCCGCAAATGGGCTGGAATGGGCTGAATTTCGAGCCGGGCTCGCATCCGTTGCTCGAAGGGCTGAAGCCGGATGACCACGTCTATTTCGTGCATTCCTACGCGCTGACCGGCGGCGATCCGAAGCAATGTCTGGCCACGACCGACTATGGCGGGCCGGTGGTGGCGATGGTGGCGGATGGCAATCGCGTGGGCACACAATTCCATGTCGAAAAGAGCCAGGGCGTTGGCATCCAGATTCTGCGGAATTTCCTGCGGTGGCGGCCATGAACAAGGCACCGGTCACCCCGGTTGCCACGGTCGAGCGGATCACCGAGTTCACCGATGAGGATCTGGCGGCTCTCTGCGAGGCGGCCGACGCGGCGATCATTGATGGCGGCGGTTTCGGCTGGGTCAATCCGCCGGGGCGTATGGCGTTGGAGCGCTATTTCCGCGGCATTCTGCTGGTTCAGGAACGCGAATTGTTCGTCTGCAGGCTGGACGGCGTGATCGTGGGTTCGGTGCAACTCGTCCGCCCGCCGCGCCACAACGAGGCGCAGGCTTTCGCCGCAACCCTCACCCATTCCTTCATCGCCCCTTACGCCCGAGGTCATGGGCTGGCGAAGATGATGACCTTGCGGGTGGAGGAGGGTGCGCGCGCGTTGGGCTATCACGTGCTCAATCTCGACGTGCGCGAGACGCAGAACGTCGCGATGGCGCTCTACGAGTCGCTCGGCTACCAGCCCTGGGGCCGTCATCCCGCCTATGCCCGCGTCGGCGGCAAGACGGTGGGCGGAATTTTCTACTACAAATTTCTGCAGCCCGGAGGGCGCATTTCCGGATGATCACCGTCTACCCTGCCATCGATCTGAAGGATGGTGCCTGCGTACGCCTGCGACGCGGCGAGATGGATGATGCGACGGTCTACTCGGACAATCCCGGCGCCCAAGCGCGCGCGTGGCAGGCGGCCGGGTTTTTCTGGTTGCACGTGGTGGACCTGAACGGTGCCTTTGCAGGCAAACCGGTCAATGCTGGGGCCGTGCGGGACATTCTGGCCAATGTGACGATCCCGGTGCAGCTCGGCGGCGGCATTCGTGACATCGCGGGCATTTCCGCATGGCTGGAGGCGGGGATCTCGCGGGTTATTCTCGGCAGCGCTGCGGCGAAGAACCCGGCCTTGGTGATCGAGGCGTGCCGCGCCTTCCCCGGTCGGATTGCCGTCGGGATCGACGCGCGCGACGGGTTTGTCGCCACCGAAGGCTGGGCCGAGACATCCACCCTGCCCGCCACCGAACTCGCCCGGCATTTCGAGGGCGCCGGGGTATCGGCCATCATCTACACTGACATCGCGCGTGACGGCATGCTCGGCGGCTTGAACGTGTCGCAAACCGTCGCATTGGCGAGCGGCATCTCGACTCCGGTGATCGCCTCCGGCGGCGTCGGCTCAGTGGCCGATCTGGCTGAGCTGAAGGATGCCAAATGCCCGGGCATCTCCGGCGTGATCATCGGACGAGCGCTCTATGACGGGCGGGTCGATCCGAAGAGCGCATTGGATTTGCTCAACTCTTAATAGCAACGTCATCGCCTGCCGTCATAGCTGATCATAACATGACCAGCTATGGGGTTTTCCCTCTTGAACCCGACCCGTTTTGATCGTCAATGATGCGCCCTTCCTCGAATTTTCGGAGCTTATCTGGTTGCTGAAACTGCGTGTCATTCCCTGCCTCGATGTCAAAGACGGTCGCGTCGTCAAAGGCGTGAACTTCGTCGAGTTGCGTGACGCCGGTGACCCGGTCGAGCAGGCACGGGTCTACGACGCGGCGGGGGCGGATGAGCTCACCTTCCTCGACATCACCGCCAGCCATGAGAACCGCGACACGATCCTTGATGTGGTGCATCGCACCGCCAGCCAGGTGTTTCTGCCGCTGACCGTCGGCGGCGGCATTCGCTCCACCGACGACATTCGTCGCCTTCTTTTGGCCGGTGCCGACAAATGCTCGATCAACTCGGCGGCTTTGTCGCGGCCTGAGGTGATCCGCGAGGCGGCCAACAAATTCGGCAGCCAATGCGTCGTCGTCGCCATCGACGCCAAACAGGTCACCCGCCACGATTGGCATGTCTTCAGCCATGGCGGCAGGCACGACACTGGGCGTGATGTGCTGGAATGGGCGCGCGAGGCGGCGAGCCTGGGTGCGGGCGAAATCCTGCTCACCTCGATGGACCGCGACGGCACCGGCAAGGGCTTTGATCTCGATCTGCTGCATGCTGTCTGCTGTGCGGTGCGGATCCCGGTGATCGCCTCGGGCGGCGTGGGCAATCTGCAGCATTTCATCGATGGCGCGCGGGCAGGGGCGACCGGGCTTCTGGCGGCGAGCGTGTTCCACTTCGGCACGTTCACCATTCCTCAAGTGAAATTGGCGTTGCATCAGGCAGGATTGCCGGTGCGTCTGCCCCAGCTTCCCGCTCAGGCGGCGTGAGAGAAAATATGGCCAAATCGGACAAGAAATTGGTGGCGAAGGTCGCCGCGGCCGACAAGAACGGCAGCAAGGCGGCGGCCAAGAAGGTCGTCGCGCGCCATAAGAAGATCGAACTGTCGCCTGATCAGCTCTCCGGCATCGTGCTGGATGAACTGCACGCGACCGTCTCCAGCCGCAAGGGCGCCGATCCGTCGAGCAGCCATTCGGCCAAGCTGATGTCGCGCGGCACCGCCAAGGTCGCGCAGAAATTCGGCGAAGAGGCAGTTGAGTGCATCATCGAGGCGGTCTCCGGCAACAAAGACGCGCTGATCGCCGAGAGTGCCGACGTGCTCTACCATTTGATGGTGATTTGGGTGGATGCCGGGATCACCCCCGCCCAGGTCTGGGCCGAACTGGAACGCCGCAAGGGGATTTCCGGCATTGCCGAGAAGGCCTCGCGCGTGCAGAAGCTGGCGATGGCGTTCGGCTTGGGGACGTCGAAAATTCCGTGATTTGGGAGTGGGTTCGATGCCGGTGAAGGGTCTGGGGGAATACGACACCAACAACATCTTCGCCCGCATTCTGCGCGGCGAGATTCCGTCCAAGCGGGTCTATGAAGATGAATTCGCCATCGCCTTCCACGACATCAACCCGCAAGCGCCGATCCATGTTCTGGTGATTCCGCGCGGCCCTTATATCTCGATTGCCGATTTCGCCGCCAAAGGGAGCGAGGCCGAGATTGCGGGCTTCTTCCGCGCGGTGGGAAGGGTGGCAAAATCGCTGGATCTCGAAGCGCCGGGATACCGGATTCTCGCCAATATGGGCGAGGATGCAGGTCAGGAAGTGCCGCATTTCCATGTGCATCTGTTCGGGGGCAAGCGGCTCGGGGCGATGCTGGTCCATCATCAGTAGGGTGCGAATTTTGCAGGAATTGCGCCTTCGCACCGACCTCTTGGTTGAATTCGCACGGGATTAACCCCGCCCTTTAATCGGATTTTTTGGAATTCCGAGAGTCCTCGCGTTATAACTATCGTATTAACGCGAGATCTGGTGTGGTGACGTCTCTCAAGGTCACTGGAATTGGAAACTCGGTCGGCGTGATTCTCCCCAAGGAGGTTCTGGCCAAACTTGGCGTCGAAAAGGGCGACACGTTGCACGTTATCGATCAACCGGACGGCGTGCGTTTGACGACCAGTGATCCGGATTTCGATGTCCAAGTTGCAGAAGCGCGGCGCATGATGAAGAAATGGCGCAACGTGCTGCGCGAGTTGGCAAAGTGACGGTTTGGCTATCGTCCAAGCTGATCCATCTGATGCATGAAGAACAACTCGCCGAACACGGCGGTGCTCTGGGTGTGCGCGACGAGGGCCTGCTCGAAAGTGCCCTCGCCCGCCCGCTCAATCTCGCTGGTATCGACTGGGTGCGTATGCACGCCGTGCCGAAAACCTGAGGCGTTACTTCAGCAGCCAAACCTCCACCGAGCCGTCGCCCCCCTCGGATGCGATCTGAGCAGCGAGCCCTGGCACGCCGTGATCGATCAGATATTCCTGAACGGCGCTGGCCATCTGCTTGGCACGTTCCGGATTGGCATTGTGGCCGACGATGCGAACGCTGCTTGGCCAAGCCTGCACCAGCAGGCCACCAAGCCGTTGCAGCATCACCTCACCCGCCGGCGAGAAGCCTGATCGGCCGAAAATCGCCGGTTGCAGGATCACAAGCGTGCCCGGTGCCTGCACCTGGGCGTCCAGCAATCGCATCAGCAGTGGCACTGGCAGCTTCACGGGCGAGAGACCGGTGCCGAGGCTCGCGGCCAAACCGGAATCGGCGGCGACAAAGCTGCCCATGCCGGTCACCTTCCCACCGGGCAGCGCCGCACCAGGGGGCAAGCGGTAGAGCAGGGTGTTGGCATTGCCCTCAATCGTCACCGAGGCGGCCGGGGCGAGGTCTGCGCGCACCAGATTGGTCTCACCGTGCAGCAACACAGCCTTGCACTGGCCGCGCAACGCCACGGTCGAGCCGACCGAGTCCAGTGTGAATGCCAGACCGTCGCAATCCAAATCGAGATTGAGCCCGTTGCCCGAGATCGTCGCCAAGGCCGCGGGAGGCGCGGACGAGTATGCACTTGGGGTTACCCAAATGCCGTTGCCGACAATGCGCAATTGCGGCCGCACACCGGCGGCGGCTGTGTAGCGGATACGGTTGCCATTGCCCTCGATGTCGATATTGCCGGGCTCGGCGAGCGGAATGCTGACAATATTGCTGTCGCCGCGGATCTGCAGGCTCGTGCAGTGGCCGGTGAAGGTGATCAAATTGCGCGCGCCCTCGATCATCGCGGGCGCGTCGGCGCATGCGACGGTGCGGGTCGATCCTGCCGCCTGCACCAGCACCGGGTCGGCATGTCCGGCCACCGGGCTGGCTGCCAGACTCAACGTGAGGGCTGAAACGAGCCGAAATCCACGCATCGTCGATCCCTTTCTCTGCCGCACCGCCACAAGCACGATTGCGCCGCGCTTAGTTCGCACTTATCGCGTCGGATGCAAAATCGCGGTTTCCAAATTTGCGTGTCTCCACAAAAATTGACCACACACATTCGTGCTTTGCGGCACCCGTAATCCGGCACTAACCATTGATCGTTATGAATCCATCAAAAATCCTTTTGGTCGAAGACGAGGAACTGATCCGCCTTCTGCTCACGGAAGCGCTCACCGACGAGGGATTCGCCGTTATCTCGGCAGCGGACGGCGCGCAGGCTCGCGATGTCATCAATAGTTCAGAACATTTTGATCTATTGTTCACCGACATCCAATTGCCTGGCGATCTGGACGGGTTGGATATCGCCCGCCTCATGCGGGACCGGTTTCCGTCCGTCCCGATCATCTTCACCACCGGCCAGCCCGACCGGATGCAGGGCTGGACGGTGGGTCCGCAGGATCATTTCGTCGCCAAGCCCTACCGCCCTTTCGCGGTCACCGCGCTGATCCACAAGCTGGTCCGCAGCGGCAAGTAACCGGGCATCCGCCGTGTCAATCGGCGAAGGCGCGATCCGGTTTCATCGAGAACGCCGCCACCACGCCAACCGCCATCAACCCCATCGTGCCGATAAAGGGCAGCGTCCAATTGCCGGTGGCATCGATCACCAGCCCGAACACCACCGGCGAGACGATGGCGGCGAAGGCCGAGCCGGTGTTCATCACCCCACTTGCGGTGCCCGCGAAATGCGGTGCGATGTCCATCGGGATCGCCCACATCGGCCCAATGGTCAGTTCCGCGAAGAAGAACGTGGCAGAGAGGCTGATTGCCGCCACCAGCGGATCATGCACGAACAGGATCGGCAGCGATGATAGCAGCGAGCACGACATGCCGAACACCACCAGGTCACGCCGCGCGCGGGTGAGCGAACCGGTGCGGGTGAGCAGCGCGTCGCTCACCACCCCGCCCAACGCATCCCCCAGCACCCCACCGACAAAGACCAGCGAGGCGAACAGGGCGGAGTTCTTCAGATCGAGATTGAAATTGTGCAGCATGAATTGCGGCACCCAGGTCAGGAACGTCCACAGCGTCCAGCCATAGCAGAAATAGACGAACGTCACCGGCGCCATCCGCTTGAGCAGCGCGCCCCAGGGGATCGGGCGGCGCGCGCCCTTGGCGCGTGGCGTCGGCAAGGCAGCGAGATCGGCATCGGTGATCCCGGTATGGCTGCCCGGGTTGTCGCGGAAATACCAGCCCCAGATCAGCGCCCAGAAGAACGACGCGACGCCGAGCAGCACGAAGCTGCCGCGCCAGCTCACCCAGGCGATCAGCATCACCACCAGCGGCGGCGTGACCGCATTGCCGATGCGGG
>CAITEF010000683.1 GCA_903891315.1 uncultured Rhodospirillales bacterium
GCCGAGTTCATCCGCGCCGATGTCCGCCACGAGGCCGATGTGCGCGCGCTCGTCGAGCAGACCGTCGCCCGCTTCGGCCGCCTCGATGTCGCGATCAACAACGCTGGCACCGAAGGCGCACTCGGCCCGATCCCCGATCAGACCGAAGAGAATTACCGCGCCACCTTCGACACCAACGTGCTCGGCACCCTGCTCTCCCTCAAGCATGAGATGCGCGTGATGCTCGCCCAGGGCAGCGGCGCGATCGTCAACCTGTCCTCGGTCGCCGGTCAGGTCGGCTTTGCCGGTGCCTCGGTCTATGCGGCGAGCAAGTTCGCCGTCGAGGGTCTGACCAAGAGTGCCGCCCTTGAAGGTGCCGCCGCGGGCGTGCGCGTCAACGCGGTCGCCCCCGGCCCGGTCGCCACCGACATGCTCGACCGCTTCACCGGCGGCAGCGAGGACGCCAAGGCGGGCTTCCTGTCGATGATCCCCGCCCGCCGCGCTGCCACACCGGACGAGATCGCCCAGACCATCGTCTTCCTCGCCGGAGACCAGGCCCGTTACCTGACGGGTCAGTCAGTCGCCGTCGATGGTGCCTACACCGCCCAGTAAAACCTCCAAATCCCACACTCGATCAAGGAATGACTCACATGACACAGTTTAACGTTCCCACCCGTGACCAGGTGGTTCCGGCCAATCAGGCCATCTTCGACGCGCTGAAGGGCAAGCTCGGCTTCGTGCCGAACCTGTATGCAACCTTCGGCCTGTCTTCGACGGCGCTGAGCACCTATCTGGCACTCCAGAACGCCAAGAGCAGCATTTCCGGCAAGGCGCGCGAGGTGGTCAATCTCGTCGTCAGCCAGGTCAACGACTGCGCCTATTGCCTCGCCGCCCACACCGCGATCGGCAAGATGGTCGGCTTTGACGACGCGCAGATCATCGAGATCCGCCGTGGCCATGCAAGCTTCGATGCCAAGCTCGACGCGCTGGCCCAACTCGCCCGCAGCATCACCGTCAACCGTGGCCGCCCGGACGCCGTCCTGGTTGACGCCTTCTTCGCCGCCGGTTGGACGCAGGAAAACCTAGTCGACGTCATCATGACGGTCGGTGACAAGATCATCTCCAACTACCTGCACAGCACGACGGAAATCCCGGTCGACTTCCCCGCTGCCCCGGCGCTTGCCGTGTAATTCGACAGATTGAACGGAGTTCGTGTGATGATCCTAACCGTGAACACCGCGCCGGTTGCGGTGCAGAGCCAGGAGGCGAGGAAGCTTCTGCTCGGGCTCCTCGTCGGCCTGATCGCCGCCAGCATCGGGGCGCTCTACACCGTCTATGCGCGCTGGGGGATTGCGCACGGACTCCATTCACCTGACCTGACCGTGCTGCGCTTCGGCGTGGCCGGTCTGGTCACCCTGCCGGTGCTGCTGCGCGCTGTCCTGAAGGACAGTGCGCAGTTCACCGCGCGGTGGAAAATCTGGCTCGCCGTCTCGGTCTTCGCCGGCACGCCGTTCGGCTTGCTGATGTTCGGCGGGCTGCAATTCGCCCCGGCCAGCCACGCGGCGGTGTTTCCCTTCTCGGCGATGAGTGTGGTGGGCATGCTGCTCTCCGCCGTGGTGCTCGGCGAACGTCTTTCGCTGCGGCGAGCGGGCGGCATCCTGCTCGTCTTGGCGGCTCTGGTATTGATCTCGGGCATGGACAGCGAGAGCTTCTCCTGGATCTCCGCGATGGGTGACGCAATGTTCATCGCCGCCGGAATTCTCTGGGCGAGCTTCGGCATCATCCTGCGCCGCTACAAACTCGATCCGCTGCTGGCGACTGCGGTGATCTCATTCTCAGCTTTGATCACCTATGTGCCGGGCTATCTGCTCTTCACTGGCGGCGGGCGGTTGCTGGCCGCAGCGCCGAATGTGGTCTGGACGGAAATTCTGGTGCAGGGCGTGATAGCAGGGGCCGGAACGCTCTACTTCTATGCGAAGATGGTCTCGCTGCTGGGCGCTTCACGGGCGGCCATCTTCCCGGCTTTGGCACCTGGATTGGCCGCCCTGATGGCGTGGCCGGTGCTGGATCATCTGCCCAAAGCACTGGAAGCGACCGGGCTGATGATTGCCATCGTCGGCCTGCTGATCGCGGTCACCGCAACCTCGACCCGGTAACATCATTGCGCTAGACAGGGGCATGCTCAGGCATCTGCCCCTGTTGCGCGTCTGGCGTGGCCTTTTGGCCTTGGTGCTGGTGCTTGGCCTTTGGACCGCGATACCGAAGGCCGAGGCCGCCCCACCCGGCTGGTTGACCGCCGCCATCTGCCATGCACCGACCGGTGATGAGGCACCGTCTCCATCGCCAATCGCTCCGGCGTCGCACCATCATTGCGATTGGTGCCAGGCCGCAACCGCGATGGCACTGCCCGCCGGACCAATTGCGCTGCCGCTGCCGAGCCTGGTCGCGTCGATTTCGGTTGAAATCCTATCCACCGCCTTGACCCGCGCCGGCAATTCCGCCGCCTACGCGCCGCGAGGCCCGCCTCTGGTTGGTTGAGTTGAGTCCTCGACCGTTGACCGGAGCTGTTCATGACATCGCTATCTGCTGCGTCACATCGGGCCCTCCGCCCGGCATGTGATGGTTTTTCTCGATGAGCGCACTCGAAATCGCACTGGTGGTTCTGCACACTGGCGTTCTGTTGGCGCAGGCTTGCGTGTTCGGCACATTGGCCGTCCAGATCGTGGCAAGCCGCAAGGTCGGCAACCATCTGCTCGCTTGGCTGTTCCCGACCCTGCTCGTGCTGATGCTGGCATGGCTCACGTTGCAGACACTGGTTCTCACCGGGGATGTCACAGACATCTGGCTGGTGCTGACATCAAGCGTGGTCGGCAATATGACGGCGTTGCGCTGGTTGGTCTGGCTGCTGGCATGGGCGCTCTGGCGCTGGACTGATCCGAGATTGTCCATTCTGCCCGCGATCACCGCACTGGTCTTCTATGCCAACGTGACCCATGCCGCCGTGAGCGGCGATGCATGGCTGCGGGCCGCAGGGCTCGCCCATATTTTCGGTGCCGTCGCCTGGGTCGGCAGTCTGCCTGCCTTGTGGTTGGCCCTTGACGGGCCGGGCGCGGCACGGATTGCCAAGCGATACACGTGGTTCGGTCTGTCCTGCGTCGCGGTGATCGTGGTGACGGCCTTTGTGCAGGCGCAGACGCTGGCTGGCGGCGTGGTCGGCCTGCTCGGCACCGATTACGGCCATGCGATCCTGGTCAAGATCGCACTCTTGCTGGTGCTGCTGGCATTGGCACTGCGTCATCGCTTCACCCTCGCCCCGCGACTGCCGGAAAGCCTGGGCAGCCTGCGCCGCTCGGTGCTGACCGAGGCGGTGATCGGGCTCGTCGTGCTGTCTCTCGCCAGCCTGCTCTCTAGCCTTCCACCCGGCGAGCATGTGCAGCCGAATTGGCCGTTCTCCTGGCGGGTTTCGTTCGACCTGATGGACGATGACGAACTGCGTCGCGAGGTCACCAACGCCGCGCGCGCGCTTGGCGGGGCGGGGCTGATCCTGCTGCTCGCCATCTTGGCGCGGCGGATACGCTGGATCGCGGTGGCAACAGCTTCGGTGATCGCCTGGCTCGCCATCCCGCATTTCGATCTGCTGTTCCTGCCTGCCGAGCCCACCTATTTCTGGCAATCCACCTCCGGCAACACGCCCGGATCCATCGCCGCCGGAAAGACAGCCTATGCGCAGAACTGCGCCTCCTGCCACGGCGTGGGCGGGGCCGGGGACGGGCCGCAAGCCAAGGGGATGCGCATCCCCCCCGCCGATCTCACCGCCGCCCATCTGTGGGATCACCCGGACGGCGAGCTCTATTGGTGGATCAGCCACGGCATGAACGGGCCGGATAACCGACTCGTCATGCCCGGCTTCGGCGAGAAGCTCGACGATGACACAATCTGGTCGATCATCGATTTCCTGCACGACAACAATCCCAACAAGCCGGAGGGCGGCGCGGCCGCGACCGGCCACATGATGATGCATCACTGAAGGAGAGACCGATGAACAAGAGCCTCATGCTTGCTGTAATCGCCACAATGGCACTTGCGGGCACCGCCCACGCCCAGGGTATCACCGTCGATCAAGCCTGGGCGCGCGCGACCTCGCCGAGCCAGACGGTCGGCGGCGTGTTCCTCACCATCACCGACAAAGGCACTCCCGACACGCTGGTCTCGGCGTCCTCGCCGATCGCCGACATGCTGGAACTGCACGAGACGGTGGCCGATAACGGCGTGATGAAAATGCGCCCGATTGCCGGTCTGCCAGTCGCCGCCGGGCAGAGTGTCGTTCTCAAGCCGGGCTCCTATCATCTGATGGCGATGGGGCTGAAGCAGCCGCTCACGCCGGGCTATCAATTCCCCGTCACTCTGAACTTCGCCAAGGCGGGTGCCGTGACAGTGACGGGCATTGTTGCCTCCGCCGGAGCCAGCGGTCCGGAGCCGATGAGCCTGGAGCATCTCAAGAATGCACCGATGCCGATGGATCACGGATCGATGGATCACATGGACCATTCCGGCATGTCGATGCCGAAACCCTGATCAGCTACCCGCCGGAAGCCCCTGGGTCTAAACTCGGTTCAGACGACTCGGGGGCTGCCACGGAATGCGCGTGATTGGGCTGACAGGTGGGATCGGCATGGGCAAATCGACCGCCGCCGCTGCCTTTCTGCGCGCCCATATTCCGGTGTTCGACGCCGACGCCGAAGTGCATCGTCTGCAGGCCAAAGGCGGTGCCGCATTGCCCGCGATTTCCGCCGCCTTTCCCGGCAGTGTCGTCGATGGCGTGCTCAACCGTGCCGTGTTGCGCACCGCAGTGCTGAGCGACAAAGCCGCACTCAAGCGGCTGGAGCGCATCCTGCACCCGCTGGTGCGTCGCGCCGAGCAGCGCTTCCTCGGCCAGGCACGCGCCCGTGGCCAGCGCGTCGCGGTGCTGGACATTCCGTTGCTGTTCGAGACCGGCGGCAGGCGTCATGTGGATGAGACCGTCGTGGTCTCCGCCCCGCGCTCGGTACAAATCGCCCGGGTGCGCAGACGCGGCAAGATGGACGAGGCGCAGATCCGCGCCGTCATCGCCCGCCAGATGCCCGATGCCGAAAAGCGCCGCCGCGCCGATCACGTCATCCGCACCGGCCTGTCGCGCGCCTATGCGCTTGCCCATGTCAAACGCCTGATCCGGGAGTGGACCGCATGAGCCGCGCCGTTCTGTTCGACACCGAGACCACCGGCCTCGATCCGCTCACCGGCGACCGGGTGATCGAATTCGCCGGAATCGAATTGCTCAACGATCTGCCGACGGATCGCTTTCTGCATTTGCTGATCCATCCCGAGCGCGACATTCCGCCCGAGGCGAGCCGGATTCACGGCATGACGCTGGTCGATCTTGAGGGCGCGCCGAAATTCGCCGCGGTGGCGCAACAGATCATCGATTTCTTCGGCGATGCCCCGCTGATCGCCCACAACGCCCCGTTCGATTTCGGCTTCCTGGATGCCGAGTTCAGCCGCGCAGGCCTGCCCAAGCTCGACCGGTCGCGGATGATCGACTCACTGGCGCTGGCCAAAGAGCGCTTCCCCGGCATGCCCAACAGCCTCGACGCACTCTGCCGCCGCTTCGATATCGACCTCTCAGCCCGCACCACCCACAACGCGCTGCTCGACTGCAAACTTCTCGCAGAAGTCTATGTCGAACTCACCGGCGGGCGACAGCGTGGGTTGGAATTGGCCGATGACGATCAGGGCTCGATACCGGTCGCGCATTACGTGGCGACGGGCACGCGGACGCCACGCCCGATCACACTCTCTGAAGACGCGTTGGCAGCGCATGCGGCGTTTGTGGGGAAGATGAAGGAGCCGGTCTGGAATTCGTAGGCCGGGTGCAACCCGCCCCACTATGCGCCCAACACCAATTCATGAATCCGCGCCGGATCCGACTGCTCCATCACCCGCCGCGCCAGCCTTACGCAATCATCAATCGCAACCGCCCGCACCGCCTGCTTCACCCGTGCCACGGCGGCGGCGTTCATCGAGAAGCTGCGCAGGCCAATGCCCATCAGCAGCGGGGTGAGTTTCGGATTGCCCGCCATCTCGCCGCAGACCGAAACCGGCATGCGCATCCGCAACGCCGCCTCGGTGGCGAACTGCACCAGACGCAGCACGGCCGGATGCAGCGGGTCATACAACGCCGCCACATCGGTCTCGCCGCGATCCACCGCCAGCGTGTACATCGTCAGATCATTGGTGCCGATGGCAAAGAAATCCGCCTCCAGCGCCAGCGCGTCGGCCGACAACGCAGCACCTGGCGTCTCGATCATGATGCCGAGCGGCGGCAGTTTGTCCGGCAGCCGCTCGCCCCTGCGACGCAGGCGGCGGGCGACACGTTCATAGATTTCGCGCGCTTCCCGCACCTCGGCGATATTTGTCACCATCGGCAGCAACACCCGCGTCGGCCCGGCCGATGAGGCGCGCAGAATGGCGGCGAGTTGGGTTTCGAACAATTCCGTCTCGCGCAGCAACAAACGAATGCCGCGTAGGCCGAGCGCTGGGTTGTCGTCGCTGACTTCCGGGACGATCCCCTCGCTTTGCAGCGCCTCGATATCCTTCTCGCCACCCCAGTCGAGCACGCGGATGGTCACCGGGTGGCCTGCCATCGCGTCGATGGTGGACCGATAGGTCTCGGTCTGTTCGTCCTCGCTGGGCAGCGTCTCGCGGTTCATAAACATGAACTCACTGCGCAACAGCCCGATCCCGGCAGCCCCTGCCTGGGCGATCAGCGGCAATTCCACCGGGATTTCCAGATTGGCCTGCAGATCGATCAGTTCATGATCGGTTGTCATCGCCGGCAAATGACGCAGTGCTGCCAGCTTTTGCTGGGCCTTCGAGAAAGCGAGCAGGCTCTTGCGGGCGGCAGCCAGAGTCTCGGGTGTCGGGTTCACCGTCACCGTCCCGGCGACACCGTCAACAACGACCGTGTCGCCCGGACGAACCGCCTGGCCGAGTCCGGCGACGCCCAACACCGCAGGCACGCCCAATGCGCGCAGCATGATCGCAGTATGACCATCCGAGCCACCCTCGTCGGTCGCACACCCGGCCAGCCGGGTTGGGTCGAGCAGGGCGGCATCGGCGGGACGAAGGATTTCGCAAGCCAGCACAGCCCCTGCGGGCAGGCCGCTGAAGGAACGGAACGGGGTATGGGTGAGGTTACGCACCAATCGCCTGCCGACCTCGCGCACCTCTTCAGCACGCCGCCTGCGCCCAGCCGGATCGCCGTCAGCGGGCATCGCCATGATGGCGGCAGCGAGGGCTGAGGTTTCGTCTTGCACGGCGGTCTCGGCGGAGACCAGGGTTTCGGCGATCCGCTTGCGCACGCCACGCACAAGGCGGGACGGGCCGATCATGTGCAGATAGGCGTCCAGCAACGGCGCGATCTCGGCCTGGCTGTCCTCTGGCAGATTGCCGAGCCGGGCGCGCAGCTTCATCAACTGCTTGCGCGATTGCGCGACGGCGGCGTCGAAGCGGGCGGTCTCAGCCTGGGTGTCGGCGGCGTGGATCTTGAGGCGGACCACCACGGCGGGGGCCTCGGCGGCCCCGAAGACCGGCCCGATGGCGATGCCGGGTGAAACCGCAATTCCAACCAGACGGCGCTCGGGTCGTGGGGCCCCAGGCACGCGACGCACGCGACGGCGCTCGGTGGCCGGAGCTGCCTCGACCGGCGCTGTGACCGCGGCCGCCACAGTTTGCGTCACTGGCGCGGCTTGGGGCGCGGCTTGGGGCGCGGCGGTAGGGGGAGTGGATGCCGGGGAGGATCTGCGTGCTGAACGAACCGGCCGGGCTGGCTTGTCAGTCGTGTTCATCGAAACCGGCTTCGATCAGCCCGGCGATGGCATCCATCGCCTCTTTGGCATCCCAACCTTCGGCGCGGAGTTCGATCGTGCTGCCAATCCCGGCGCCCAGCATCATCAGCCCCATAATCGAGCGGGCGGAGACTTCCTGGCCATCCTTGGAGACATCGACGGCCGCACCGAAACGCTCGGCCAGCGTGACCAGCTTGGCAGCGGCGCGCGCGTGCAATCCGCGTTTGTTGACAATGGTCAGCTTGCGCGTGATCGCGGAGGCACCTGAACCGCTCGCTTGCTCCGACTCACTCAATTGCATTTCCCGTCAGAGACCGCCTTGGCCAGATTGCCGACCAGTGCACCATTGCCGTTTCCATTGCCATGATGCAGCACATCGGACGCCGAGGCGATATATTTCCGCCCCGCATTCTGCGCGCAATCAACAACTTCGGCGAGCGGCTGGACGGAGCGGACCTTGGCGATCTTGACCAGCATCGGCAGGTTGACCCCGGCAATCACCTCAATGCCCTCGCGGTCCATCTGCGAGATGGCGAGGTTGGAGGGGGTGCCTCCGAACATGTCGGTGAGAAGAACCACACCGTCGCCGGTATCGACCTCGGCGACGCATTTGCGAATCTCCTCGCGCCTGCCCTCGATGTCATCATCGGCGCCGATGCAAACAGTGCAGACATTTCGCTGACGACCGACCACATGCTCCATGGCGTATCGCAGTTCCTCGGCCAAACGGCCGTGGGTGACGAGCACAAGCCCGATCATGTATCCGCTTTCTCCACGGGTGCAGCCTGTTTGTCCGGATCCGACGCCTTGATGGCCGCGCGTTCGCGCGCCAATTCCCGATGTGTGATGCTCACGCGCCAGCCTGCTTCGGAGAGGGTCGCCGCCAGTTTTTCGACGATGGCCACCGAGCGATGACGGCCCCCCGTACATCCAATCGCGATGGTCGCATATTTTTTGCCCTCTTGTCGGAAGCGGGGCAAGAGCAACAGCAACATGTCAGCCAAACGGCCATAGAATTCCGCAAACACCGGGTCGGCCTCGACATAGGCCACCACAACGGGATCAAGCCCGGTGCGCGGACGCAGAACCGGGTCGTAATGCGGGTTGCGTAGGAAGCGCGCATCCATCACCACATCCGCCTCACGCGGCAGGCCGGACGGGTAGCCGAACGAGATCAGCGCCACCGACAGACCGGGCGAGGCTGGCCTGTCGGCGTCCCCAGCGCTGCCATAGCGCTGCTCCACCAAGTGACGCAGGCCAGATAGTGCGAGTTCGGAGGTGTCGATCACCAGATCGGCGGCCTCGCGCAACGGGGCCGTCAGCCGCTGCTCCGAGGCGATTCCATCTTGCACGCTGCCTGAAGGCGAGAGCGGGTGGCGGCGGCGGGTTTCGGTGTAGCGGCGCTGCAGCGTGCCCTCATCGGCCCAGACGAACAGGAGTTCGGCGTGCAGCGCGGGGTTCTGCTGCAGGCGACGCAAAGCCGCCAGCACTTCCTCCGGCTTGAAGCCGCGCGAGCGTGCGTCAATGCCCACCGCGATTTGCCGGATTTCATCGCTCAAACCGGGGCGCGCCACCAATTCCTCGACAAAGGCGAGCGGCGGGTTGTCGATCGCCTCGAAGCCGATGTCCTCCAACGCATGCAGCGTGGACGCCTTGCCGGCTCCGGAGAGCCCGCTGACCAGCACGACGCGCTGGCGCGGGATCATTGGCGAAAGCTCCCGACGACCTGCTCGGTCCGGCCAAGCGCGCAATCCAGCGCACGCGCGACACGCAGCGGGGCGGAGGCGGCGGAGGCGTCGATACGCACCAGCGGCAGCCCGGTCTCGGCATGGCGCTCGGGCTGCGGCAGCCGCTCGGCAGGTGTGGCGAGATCGATGGCCAGTGCCAGCCTTGTCTCACCCAGATGCGGCAGTTTTAGAATGCCCAGACCACGAATCTCCAAGAGACCGGCGAGTTGCGCCGGGGCAGAGGCCATACCGTCCGTGATGTTCACCCGGTCATCCGCCACCAGCACGAAACCGCACTCCAGAAGACGCAACACCAGATCCGATTTGCCGCACCCAGGCGGTCCCACCAGCAACACGCCGGCTCCTTCGCGAGAGACGCAACTGCCATGGATCTGCATCGGGGGGGAACATGCTCGATTGTGCTCCGCAAGAAAAGAGGAGTCTTGTGCACTGTGTCATGCCAGGGATTGCGATGAGATCGGTTGCGGGCGACATTTCATGCATGATCACGCAATCCGACATCGAGTCCGCCGCCGCCCGCATCGCAGGCCGCGTCCGCCACACGCCCACGCTGCGCCTGGCCGCAGGCGAGCTTGGGATTGATAACGCTTTGACATTGAAGCTGGAATTGCTTCAGCACGCTGGCAGCTTCAAGCCGCGCGGCGCGTTCAACCGCATTCTCTCGGCGGGCGAATTGCCGTCCTCCGGGGTGATCGCAGCCTCTGGCGGCAATCACGGTGCCGCCGTGGCATTCGCCGCACGCAGCCTTGGAATTCGCGCAGAAATTTTCATCCCGGCCCTCACCCCCCCGGCCAAGCGAACCCGGATCGAGAGTTTCGGAGCGAGCGTGGTGCAAGGTGGGGCGACCTACAACGAAGCGCTCGACGCCTGTCGGGCACGTCAGGCCGAGACCGGTGCCCTCGACGTTCACGCCTATGACCACGCAGCCGTCCTCGCCGGGCAAGGCACGCTGGGGCGCGAGATCGAGCAGGACGCACCGGAACTGACCGATCTGCTGGTCGCCACCGGCGGTGGCGGGCTGATCGGCGGGATCGCGGCATGGTATCGCGGGCGCGTGCGGGTGATCAGCGTGGAGCCCGAAGGCTGCCCGTGCCTGCACGACGCATTGGCAGCCGGTGCTCCCGTGCCATCGCCGGTCGGCGGGATCGCCGCCGATTCACTCGGAGCCCGTCAGGCCGGTGCTGCGATGTTCCCCATCGCACGCGAATTCGTCTCGCAAGCAGTGCTGGTACCGGACGCCGCGATTGCCGAAGCCCGCCGCCTGATCTGGGACCGCCTACGTCTGCTCGCAGAGCCCGGCGGGGCGACCGCCTTGGCAGCCCTGCTCTGCGGGGCCTATGTTCCGCCGCCCGGAGCGCGGGTCGGCGTGATCCTCTGCGGCAGCAACACCAGCGAAATTCCGACCTAGTGTCCCGATTCTGAAATCCGTCGGATTTCAGAATGACGTGGACACTAGGAAAATCAGCAACCTA
>CAITEF010000684.1 GCA_903891315.1 uncultured Rhodospirillales bacterium
CAATTGGCGGCACTTCTGGATTGCCACGCTGCGCTCGCAATGACGATGGGATGGCTGGAGCATGAAGCTCGTTAGCGCATTGGTGACCTATGCCCCCCTCGTCCTGCTCGCCATGCTTTGGGAGGCGATTGCGCGTTCCGGCTTGGTCTCGGCTCAGATGCTGCCGCCGTTCAGCGACACGGTCTCGGCCTTGTGGTCATTGGCGCAAAGCGGCGATCTGCTCGCCAATGCGACGGCCTCGCTCGGCCGCGCTGTGATCGGCTTCGGCCTCGCCATCCTCGTCGGCTTGCTGCTTGGGGCCGGGATGGCGCTGGTGCCCTGGATCTATCGCGGCATCGACCCGATCGTGCAGGTCTTCTACCCGCTGCCGAAATCCGCCCTCATCCCGCTGGTGCTGGTTTGGTTCGGATTGGGCGACAAATCCAAGACATTCCTGGTCTTTCTCGGCTGCCTGCAACCCGCAATTTTGGCGACCTATAACGGTCTGCGCGGCGTGGACACCATCCTCGGCTGGTCCGCTCGCTCACTCGGGGCCTCGCGGTTGGAGGTGGTCACTCAGGTGATGT
Source organism: uncultured Rhodospirillales bacterium (assembly GCA_903891315.1). GTDB lineage: Bacteria > Pseudomonadota > Alphaproteobacteria > Acetobacterales > Acetobacteraceae > CAIQQQ01. Next base: position 567 of record CAITEF010000684.1, read on the forward strand.
TCCCGGCAGCTTTGCCGCAATTGCTCACCGGATTGCGCACGGCACTCGCCTTCATGTTCCTGCTGATGGTCTCCTCGGAATTGGTGATTGCCACCAATGGACTGGGCTATCTGATCGGCAATTTCGGTGATCAGGGCAGTTATCCCGAGATGTTCGCGACGATCCTTGTCGTCACCGCGATGGGCTTCTTCGCCGACCGCGCCTTTCTCGCACTCTCGGCCCATCTGCTGCGGTGGCGACCATGATGATCTTGCGGTTTCTCTCGCGAATTTCGCCGCTGATCGCGCTGATCCTGTTCTGGGAAGCCTGCACGCTGGCGGGCCTCGTCAAACCCTTCCTGCTGCCCGCACCGCATGTCGTGGCAGGACGGTTGTGGGGTGACGTGGTGAGCGGACAATTCGCGCTCAATGCGTCGCTCACGCTCTACCGCGCTTTGGTCGGCTTTGTGGCGGCCTGCGTGATTGGCGTTCCGGCGGGGATTTTGATCGCGTCACATCGGCTCGTGCGTTGGCTGACCGAACCACTGGTCTCGGTGGGCTTCCCGATGCCGAAGATCGCGTTTCTGCCGGTGTTTATGTTGTGGTTCGGCGTCTATGACGTCTCCAAGATCGTCATGGTCAGCTTCGCCGCCATCTTCGCCGTGGTCGCCGCCGCCGAGGCGGGCACGCGGGGCGTGGACAAGTTCATGCTCTGGTCGGCGCGTGCGATGGGAGCGTCCAATTCCGACCTGTTCCGCGAGGTGATCCTGCCCGCTGCCATGCCGCAATTCCTCACCGGCATGCAGATCGCGCTGCCGGTCTCGCTGATCACCGCCGTCGCCGCTGAGATGTTGATGGGCGGCGCGGGGTTGGGCGGTGCCATGCTGGCGGCGGGGAATTACGCCGACAGCCCGGGCGTGTTCGCGGGCATTGTCGAGACCTCGGTGGTCGGCCTGATCGCGGTGGCCGGGATGACGGCGCTGCGTCGACGCTTGCTGCGCTGGCACGCCGAGTTCAATCCGCGCGGATGAGGGCGCTTTTCGGCCTTGAACGGGTGCCGAGATCATTGGCTGCCGATGATCCGCGCCTGCCTGCGGTCGAACTTGGGCCAGAGATGCTGCGGATGAACGCCATTCCTCTGCCGGTCGAGGCCTGGGGCGGTGATGTTGGCAGTCATGCCGGACGACGGGCGGCGTATACGGCGTGGCTGGTGGCGCAGGCGGGCGATTACAACGCGGCACTGCGTCGGGCGCTGTTGCGCTATCTCGATGCCATCGATGAGGCCTTGCTGGCAGCCGAGGCGGAACTCGCCATGGATCTCGCCCGGTTTGATGGGTTGTTTCAGCGGCAAGACCGCTTCTGGTCAGCGCCTCGTCCGCTGGTGCGGGCGTGGTGGCGTGAGGGCGACGCATGGCTTGGAGCGGATGTCGCGGTGTGGGATGGCGTGGCCATCACGGCGCTCTCGGCGGCGCAAATCAACGCGGCGGAGGATGTTCTGGGATTGCTGCCCGAGCGATGCGCCGGGTTCTGGCGCGAGGTCGGCTTGCCGGTCAGCCCGTTTCGGCGGGTATTGGAAACGGCAATTCAAAATTAACCGTCATTGCGAGGAGCGCA
>CAITEF010000685.1 GCA_903891315.1 uncultured Rhodospirillales bacterium
ACAAGGGCAGGGCAAAGCCAAGCAGCAGCCTGGGCCAACCGGCCAGCACGGCGTCGTGCATTGCAATGCCGTCTTTCGCAACGCGTTCCAGCGAAGTGTAAAATCCGGCCTCGGTCGCGTCCCACAGACGCTCTCGTGCAGCTGACAACAGTTCGGCATCGAGCTTTACCGTTGCGCCAGAGCTGAACAGCGCGTTGCGCACCGCTTGGCGCAGCAAACGCGACGCCTGGTCCGCAGCCCCCACCAGCCGGGCGGCAACTTCGTCGAGCATGTCGCGGGCGGCCTTGTCCGCTGCCGCCGGCAGCGGCATCTCGCTTTCGACAAAACCCCGGGCCTTCATGTTGTCCATATCATATCCGGCAGCGAGCAACCGCGCCCTGCCAGATCCGGCATCCAACGCGCGTAATTCCCGCCATGTCGCCACCGTTTTAGCTGGCAACCGCAAGCCATCGGGGCTTTGTGCGACCAGACCGAACCAATGGCGATACCCAATCCCGCCCGGTTGCGGATGAACCGGCAACCATTCACTGCCAACTTTCGCGGTGTAGTGCGGCGACAGAGGATGCGTCAGTCCCCAGGCGGCATAATTCGCTCCGCGTGGGCGTTGGCGCCAACTGCCGACCATTGTGCTGTCAGGGTCGCCAGTTAGATCGCAAATTTGAGCGTCAATTCCGTCAGTGAAATCAAGCCGGATGCGACGCGGCATGCCCCACCAGCACTGCAAAGGATGCGCCGTGAGCGGCGTAACAACGCGCGCGCCTTCCGACGTGATTGTTGGTGCCAGCCAAGGGAAAATCCGCGGCAACTCCGCTTGGGCCGGAGCGACGCCGCAGGGAGTATTGGCCCACAGAAGCTGCCACAAGGTTGGCTTCCCAGGCGGGATGATCAAGGTCGTGAGTGGACCGCCACCACGCAGACCGGTTCGGTTCCCTGCACCGCCAGCGGGTGCCCAGGATTGAAAGGTGAACAACGCCATGGCCGCCGCGGCGCGCGCCAATTGGCCGACACGGCCGCGATGCAAGAACAGATCAGTGTTCTTGCGAACTGTCGAATCTCCTGGGGTTTCGATGAGCAGTCGCTCGATCGGCTCGGCATCGGACACTAGTTCCTCCGCGTCTTGCAGAAAGCGCGGGCCATCTCCGTCCAGATTGAACGCATGGGCGAGGGGCATGAAGGCTGCATCGAGCGCCTCAGCGGTGGGGGGCGCCTCCCACAGGTCGAGCCAGCCGGCTTCGTCTTCGGGCGGGCATGCGGTCGCGAGCAGCCCGATCAGAAACTCGATGGTAGCAATGCGGAAATCCGGGCGAGGCCAGTCGATAGCGATGACGGGGTCCGAACCCACCGCATCACCAATCTGGGCCGGTCGAATTTTGCCAACGCCCGAATTCAAACGACGGACTGGCAGCCAACTGGATTGGACGAGATTAAACGACACATGCCCGCTCCATATATTAGAGTTGATAATGGCTGAGTTTTGATATATTGATTGATAATCGTGTGTGTTTTGTTCACGCAGGACCGGCGGGCGTAGGAGCCCGCTTAATGACTGGTCTGGTAGCCACGCACGTTCAGGGCCTCATAGTCCTTGCCCTGGTTGAATACGTGACCGAGCTTGTCCCCGGCGGCGTTCTGCGAGACCCCCTGGCCGAGATGCTGGCCAAGGCCCCAGACGATCATCGCCGCCTCGGTGTCGCTGTATTTCGCGATCGGCAGCCCGCGCATGACGTTGAAGCCACGGCCGGTGCAAACCTCGCCCCACATTCGCCTGGCAAGTTCGGGTGCAAGCGTGGGCAGAGGAAAGTCATCGCGGGTCATGTTGTCAAGCGTGGCGCCGATGCGGCGGAGGTTCACCACTGCGGCGTCGATCTCATCGATCCAGCGTGGCTTAAGTTCGAACAGCCAGGAGGTGTCGGCTTCGACGTCAGCGCGCATCCATGCACTGCGGCCAGTGATCAGCTTCATGGCAGGCTCCTTGTATTCCATATTATGGAATATAGATCCGTTATGCGGAAATTTTATGGATATGCCCTCGGTGGGTCAAGCACCGGCCAAATGTCCGCTTAGGGCGCGGGAGCCCCAAGAAGGCGCGACACCTTCCCTGCAGCCGCAACGACAGCAGGAGCGAGGACCTTCACCCGCGCGGGCTTGAAGCGTTCGGCCGGACCGGAAAGGCCGAGGGCCGCGACCACCCGACCGTGGGCACCGCGGACGGGGGCGGCGATGCTGTTGATGCCCGGCCGGAACTCCGATTTGGTGACGGCGAAGCCCTGGCGGCGGATCTCTTCCAGCCTGGCGACTAGCGACACCGGATCGGTCACGGTCGTGGGTGTGAAAGGGCGCATTTCCGAGAAGGCCTGGGTGAGCACATCTTCGTTGGCATGGGCTAGCAGGACGAGGCCCGTTCCCGTGCAATGCGCAGGGTGGCGGTCGCCGATCCGATTATAGGCACGGACATACATGTCGGTCTCGACCCGGTCGATGTAGACCATGAATGGCCCATCGAGCACGGCAAGGTTCGCGGTTTCTTGGGTTTCTGTCACAAGCCGGGCGAGGTGGGGCGCAGCGATTGCCTTTACGTCGAGCCTGGCGACGATTTGAGCGCCAAGGCGCCATAGCTTGAGACTGGGGACATAGCTGCCTCTCGGCTGCACCGTCTCTGCAAAGCCGGCGGCGACCAGGGCGGACAGCAGGCGATGGGCGTTGCTTTTGGTGATCCCCATGAGATCTGCCAACCGTGTGACGCCAAGCGGTGTTTCACTGTTGGCCAAGTGATCGAGGGCATCTAGGCCCTTGAGGAAGGATTTGTCCACGTAAGCTGAGCTCCCGCTTGGCCGCAGCCGGTGATGATTGACGTCGGAGGTGGCAGTCCACAATCTGTCACAGATAATAGATTAATATTCCACCATATGGAATATACAATCGTCATCTCGCCGCTGTCGCGGGCCATACAGCGAAGTCGGTGGAGTGGAAAAACGCGGGCCGTGTGGGCCCTAACATCGGTAGGAAATGGAGACCACCATGGGTGCATTGAAGCTTCGACGCCGCACGCTTCTCAAGACAGCGACGGCATTGCCGCTGGCGGCACCAGGCATTGCAGCCGCCCAAGGCCAAAGGGTGTTGAAGTTCGTCCCCCACGCGGACCTGACCGTGGTCGATCCTTCCTGGAGCACCTCGTACATCACCCGCAATGCCGGGATCATGGTCTACGACATGCTCTACGCTACAGACGCCAACTTCCAGGTGACACCGCAGATGGCCGCCGGGCACGTGGTCGAGGACGGCGGCAAAGTTTGGACCATTACCCTGCGTGATGGCCTCAAGTTCCACGACGGGGAGAAGGTGCTGGCCAAGGATGCCGTTGCCTCGATCAAGCGGTGGTCGCTGCGCGACAACATGGGCCAGACGCTGATGGATCGGACCGACGAGGTGGTGGCGCTGGACGACAAGAGGCTGCGCTTTCGCATGAAGAAGCCGTTCTCCCTTGTGGCGGCGGCGCTGGGGAAGGCGGGGTCGGCGATCTGCGCCATCATGCCGGAGCGGTTGATCGAGGGGGCAAGCGGCAAGCCGATCACCGAGATGGTGGGCAGCGGGCCGTTCCGCTTCGTGGCCAATGAGCGGGTGGCCGGATCGCGCGTGGTGTTCGCCCGCAACGCTGACTACGTGCCTGTTTCCACGGGCACGGCGAGCTTCATCGCCGGGCCGAAGGTAGTGAATTTTGAGCGGGTGGAGTGGCACATCATTCCGGATACCGGAACCGCGGGTGCGGCGCTGCAGGCGGGTGAGATCGACTGGTGGGAGAACCCGGCGACCGACCTGCTGGCTCTGCTGCGGCGCAACGCCAATCTCACCGTGCAGACCCACGACAGGACCGGCTATCTGGGCTTCCTGCGGTTCAACCACCTGACGCCGCCATTCAACAACCCAGCGATCCGGCGCGCGGTGTGGTGGGCGCTGAACCAGGAGGACTACATGACCGCGGTGGCTGGAACCGAGCCATCGATGTGGAACACGGGTGTGGGGTTCTTTGCGCCGAACGGGCCGTGGGCAAGTGATGCCGGCATGGAACGGCTGACCAGCAAGCGCGACCCGGAACGGGCCAGGCGCGAGATTATGGCGGCGGGCTACAAAGGCGAGAAGGTGGCGGTGATGGTGCCGACCGATGTGCCGGCGCTGAAGTTCGCCGGCGAGGTGGGGGTGGACCTACTGCAGCGCTGCGGATTGAACGTGGAGGCGCTGTATATGGACTGGGGCACGGTGGTGCAGCGGCTGGGGCGGCAGGATGCGGTGGAGGCGGGTGGCTGGAACGTGTACCACAGCTACTGGTCGGGTGTAGACCAAGTGGACCCGGCGGTGAATTCGTCCTTGCGCGCGATCGGCAGGCGCGGGCGCACCGGCTGGCCGGACAGCCCGAAGCTGGAGGCACTGCGCGATGCGTGGCTCGATGGCACCGAAGTGGCAGACCAGAAGCGACTGGCACGCGAGATCCAGCTGCAGGCCTTCGAGGACGTCCCCTACATGCCATTCGGCCAGTTCTTCGCGCCGATGGCCTATCTTAAGAACATCACGGGTGTCCTAGATGGCTTCGCCCTCTTCTGGAACGTGAAGCGGGGCTGACCATCTCACCAACACGTTCCGCCAGATCCAGGTGTTTCGCGCCAATGACTGGGCGCTGCCGCGTTTTGCCCATATTCCGCTGATCCATGGGGCCGATGGCGCCAAGCTCTCCAAGCGGCATGGCGCTGTGAGCGTGCTGGAATTCCGCGAGCAAGGGTTCCTGCCGGAGGCTTTGTGCAATTACCTGCTGCGCCTCGGCTGGGGGCATGGCGATGCCGAGATCCTGGACCGGGACGCGGCGATTGCGCTGTTTGACCTTGATGGCGTGGGCCGGGCGGCGAGCCGGATGGATTATGCCAAGCTCACCCATCTTAACGCGCATTACATGCGCCTCGCCGATGATGACCGGCTGACCGCCGAAGTGGTGGCGCGGCTCGCTGTGACGGCGGAGTCGGTCGTGGCGCGCATTCGGATGCTGATGCCGGGGCAGAAGGAGCGGGCGCGCACGATGGTGGAACTGGCCGCCTCGGCCGCGTTTCTGACCAAAACCGTGCCACTGAGCTTTGACGCCAAAGCCCAGGCGCTGTTGACCGGCGAGGCCTGCGCGTTGCTTGGGCAGATCGCGGAGAGTCTGGCTGGGACCGATTTCAGTGTGGAGCAGATCGATGCGGCGCTGCGGGCTCTGGCGGAGAGCATCGGCAAGAAGCTCGGCCAGATCGCCCAGCCCATCCGCGCAGCCCTGACCGGCAGCACCGTCAGTCCGCCGATCGATGCAACGCTGGCGGCTCTGGGTCGGGAGGAGGCGCTGGCTAGGATTGCGGCAGCGCGCGGCGGCAGTCTCTAAAACCAATGTCCGTGTCGGCCAGCTTGGGTGAGTCTTTGTTGGAGGTTATTTGATCGATCCGGCGGTGGCGCTGGCCAGAAAACTATCGCGAAAGCGCAGATAGACCGCGAGGAGCGGCAAGATCGG
>CAITEF010000686.1 GCA_903891315.1 uncultured Rhodospirillales bacterium
CGTCCAGCCTGCACTCCACACCTGCTTCGGCAATCCTCTGCGCCACCGGCGCGGGATCGGCCAGCCCGGTGGTTTCAATCGCGAAGCGAGAGAACCACGGCAAATCCCCGCTCGCGCGCCGCGCGAACAGATCGCGCAACGTATCAGCGATGTCGCCGCGCACGGTGCAGCAAATGCAGCCATTCTTCAGCAGCACCGCATCCTCAATCGCCTGCTCGATCAGCAGATGATCCAGCCCCACCTCGCCAAACTCGTTGACGATCACCGCCGTGTCGGCCAGTTGCGGCAGACGCAGCAGCGCGTTGAGCAGTGTTGTTTTTCCGCTGCCGAGAAAGCCGGTCAGAATTGTCACCGGAACGGCTGGCTGCTCTTGACTCATACGTCCCCACGCGGCGTGATCAGTCTATAAATAACACCGGGAGAGACGATCATGGCGCAACCCGAATCACGCAACATGAAACTGATCGCGCATGACCGTCTCGCCGGTTTCGGCGGCATTGGCGAGGGCATGAGCATGCAGCTCACCACCAACGGCCGTCGCATCCTCTGGCTCGCCCACGAATCCGCGCCGAAGAATTTTACGGGTGTCGATGTCACCGATCCCTCCAAGCCGAAAGTCATTTGCCAAACCGATCTGCCGCATCGCAACGTGCGCTCCAACTCGCTGGAAGTCTGCGGCGATCTGATGGCGGTCGCCTACCAGACCTCTATCCACGGCCTACAGCCAGCGGGCGTTGAGATGTTCGACATCTCCAACCCGGAAAGCCCGCGCGCCATTGGCTTTTTCGACTGCTCCGGCCCCTGCTCGCGCGGCGTGCATCAAGTCTGGTTCATCGACGGCAAGACGGTCTATTTTGCTGGCGGTGCGCCCGATTTCACCCCGCGCAACCTGCTCGACGACCAGCCCTTCCGGGCGATTGACGTATCCGACCCCACCAAGCCGCGCGAGATCGGTCGCTGGTGGTATCCCGGCACCGCCCAGGGCGACGACGCCCCGCCGCCGCCGCGCCATCCGAAATTCGACAGCGGCTGGCGTGGCCACAACACCAATGTCTACCCGGAGCGGCCGGACCGCGCCTATATCGGCTATCTCGATGGTGGCGCCATCATTCTGGACATCGCCGATATCGGCAATCCGAAGATGACCTCGCACTGGAACCCGCACCCGCCCTTCCCCGGCTTCACCCACACCGCCATGCCGCTGTTCGACCGTGATCTGCTGGTCGTCACCGATGAATGCGTGCGCGACGATGGCGAGGATTGGCCCAAGCTGGTCTGGATGCTCGACATGCGCATGGAAACCAATCTCGTGCCGATCTCCACCCTGCCGCTGCCGAAGATCGAGGAGCACATGTATCGCGGCGGTCGCTACGGCGCGCACAACATCCATGAGAACCGCCCCGGCCCGTCTTTCCGGTCCGACACACTGCTGTTCGGCACCTATTTCAACGGTGGCATCCGAGTCCACGACATCACCGACCCGTTCCGGCCGGAGGAGATCGCGTTTTACGTCCCGGAAAGCCCGACTCCGTCGCAGCCCGCAATCCAGATCAACGACGTGTATGTTGACGAAAACCGCATCCTCTACGGTGCCGACCGCTTCAATGGCGGGCTCTATGTGCTGGAGATGACAGTCTGAGGCCTGGGAGATTGCGCCGTCCGCTGGGGTGCGGCGTCGCAATCCTATCCCACCATCGCAATGGTTCGCCTCCAGTCTACGCCACGTTTTTAATTACAATTTCATTTTGTATGCAATTAATGTGACAGTTGTCACTATAGACACAGGCGAGACGATCACTGTAGAGCTCCCCGGCTGACGCAGGCAGCAAACAGCCAGTTTCGGATGGAGGAGATCGCAATGCACGACGTTCAAGTAACGCGGGTTGCGCATTTTTTCTGCGAGCTGGTCGGCATGGCGCTCGTGGTCTTCGTGGGACTTTCTGCCATAGCGGTGTTTTTCGGCATCCCTGGCGCGGTCGTGGCTCTGCCAAATGAGTGGATGCGAATCTTCCTCGCAACCCTCGTCTTCTGCGTGTTCCTGATCTCACTGGTGAAATCACCCATCGGCAAGATCTCCGGCTGCCACCTCAACCCGGCCACCTCGTTTGCCTTCTATCTCGAAGGCCTGCTGAAGCTCGACGCATTGCTGATCTATGTCGCAGGCCAGATCCTCGGTGCCACGCTCGGGGCCTATCTGTTCGAAATCGCCTGGGCGAGCGTCTCGGCCTCCATCCATTTCGGAGTGCCGCTGCCCGCCGCCACGCTCAGCCTCCCCGCCGTGGCGGGGATTGAGGCAATGCTGACCTGCGGGTCCATCTCACTGGCGTTCTATTTCATGCACCATGAGCGGGTGCACCCGTATTGCCCTTATGTGACGGCAATCTATCTGATCGCGATGAAGTTGGTCGCCGCGTCCTTCACCGGCGCTGGCATGAATCCGGCGCGCGCACTCGGGCCGTCCTTCGTCGCGGGGGACTACCGGACCGTCTTTGCTTACGTGATCGGCCCATTGCTGGGCGCGGCGGCGGCGCATCTCATCCATCGGATATTCGGTCTGAAACGCCCGAAATTCCACAAGTTCGGCCATGCCGAGCACGGCGAGCATTATCTGATGAACCTACTCGGCCGGCCTTATCACTACGTTCACGACCACGCACATTTTCCGCTCCATCTGCGTCGGCAGATCGAGAAAGAAAATCAGCCTCGGACCTGACGGTTCCGCCCGGCCAGAAATCCGTTGGTCCCGCCGATCAGGGCGGCCAGCACAAACACCACCACCCCGCCGGTCCAGTCCCCGGTGATGTCATGCGCGATCCCGATGCTGAGCGGGCCGAGCGAGGCGATGGTGTAGCCACCGGTCTGCGCCATCGCCGATA
>CAITEF010000687.1 GCA_903891315.1 uncultured Rhodospirillales bacterium
GACATCACCAAGTCCGGCACCCGCAAGGAAGAGTTGCTGGTCGACAAGGGCACGCTGTCGAAGATGTGGGTGCTGCGCCGTATCCTCAACCCGATGGGCCCGATGGATGCGATGGACTTCTTGTTGGACAAGCTGAAATACAGCAAGAACAACAACGATTTCTTCGATGCGATGAACACTTGATCGTCTTTGGGTGAGATGCACGGGCATCTCACCCCACGCTTGACGCTCCCCCGAAACCCCCCGACACTCTCCAAAAATAACCCTTGGGGAGGGCAAAATGGCTGAGGGATTCGACGTCAAACGTCGTGGCTTTTTTGGCGCCGTCGCAGCGGGTGCCGCAGGTGCCGCCGCCGCGACCCTGCCGGGCAGTGCCAAAGCGCAAACCCCTCCCGCCAAACCCAGCGTCGCCGCACCTTCCGCCGCCCAAAAGGCTGCCGAGAGCGAACCGCTTCCCGCAATGGAAGCAACACTGATCAAGCGCAGCGGCTCCGATTACATGGTCGATGTGCTGAAAAGTCTGAAGATCGACTACGTCGCCACTATGCCAGGCAGCACCTTTCGCGGCCTGCATGAATCGTTGGTGAACTATGGCGGCAACAAAGTCCCCGAATTGCTCACCTGCCTGCACGAGGAAGTCGCCGTCGGCATGGGCCATGGCTACGCCAAGGTGGCGCACAAGCCGATGGCGTCGTTGATCCACGGCGTGGTCGGCATGCAGCATGGCTCGATGGCGATCTACAATGCGTGGGCCGACCATGTGCCGATGCTGGTAATGATCGGCAACACGCTGCCCTCCGAGGAGCGCCGTCCAGGAGCCGAATGGGCGCATTCGGCGCAGGACAACGCGGCCATGATCCGCGATTTCACCAAATGGGATGACGCCCCGGTCTCACTGTCGCATTTCGCCGAAAGCACGGTGCGCGCGATGCAGATCTCCACCGCCTTCCCGCAAGCCCCGGTGGCGATCACCGTCGATGGCTCTTTGGCCGAGGCCGAAATTGCTGGTGAGGAACCGGCCATCCCCAAACTCGGCCGCGCCAGCCCGCCAATGGGCGATCGCGGCGCGTTGCAGGAGGCGGCGAAGATGTTGGCCGCCGCGTCTTTCCCGGTGATCGTGCTGGACCGCTCGGTGCGCAGCGAGGCGGGGCTGGCCAATATGGTGGCGCTGGCCGAAGCGCTGGGTGCTGCCGTGGTCGACAAAGGCGGACGAATGAACTTCCCCTCCCGCCACCCCCTCAACCAGTCCACCCGCGCCGGTGCGGTGCTGCGCGCGGCTGACGTGGTGATTGGGATCGATGCCAATGATCTGTTTGGCACGATCAATTCCTACAAGGACCGCATCCACCGCGTCTCCGAACCGCTGACCAAAACAGGTGTGAAGCTGATCTCGCTCGGCACGTTCGGAACACCGTTGCGGGCGAATTTCCAGGATTTCCAGCGCTATCAGGCTGTCGATCTCGACATTGTCGGCGATGGCGAGACATCTGTGCCGGTGCTGCTCGAAATGGTCCGCTCGGCGGTCGCCACGTCCACCGCCCGCGAGGACCGGGTGAAGAAGCTGGGGGCGGCGTGGCAGACCGAATATGACCGGCTGCGGCAAGCCGCCACTTATGCTTGGGACGAGAGCCCGATTGGCGTATCGCGTCTGGTGATGGAGATCTACGGCGCGGTGAAGCATGAGGACTGGGCATTGACCGCCCCCGGCACGTTCCTCAGCAATTGGGCCTCCAAGCTGTGGGATATCACCAAGAGCTATCAATATCTCGGCGAAGGCGGCGGTTACGGCGTGGGCTATTCCTCGGTCGCCTCGCTGGGGGCCGCATTGGCGCACAAGGACGTGCCAGGCGGCGGCCGCATTCCCGTGGCGATCCTGGGTGATGGTGATTTCATGTGCGCACCTTCCATCCTCTGGACGGCGGCGCATCACAAGATCCCGATGCTGATCGTGATGCACAACAACCGCGCCTATCACCAGGAGATCATGCATGTCCAACGCATGGCCGCCCGCCATGCGCGGCCTTTGGCGGGAGCACAGATCGGCACGGCCATCACCAGCCCGAATATCGACTACGCTATGCTCGCCAAATCAATGGGGGTCTCGGCAGAGGGGCCGATTGACGATCCGGCCAAGCTTGGCCCGGCATTGCAGCGTGCCGTCGCCTTGGTGAAATCCGGACAACCGGCGTTGATCGACGCCGTGTGTCAGCCGCGTTGAGGGAGGCCAAAATGCGCAAGATCACATTCGCTGCCGCCGCCATGCTGCTCGCCAGCCCCGCCTTCGCTGCTGATGCGCCGGGTGACGCGGCACGTGGCAAGCAATTGTTCGTCGATCAGGGCTGTTACACCTGCCACGGGTTTGTCGGCCAGGGCGGGCCAGGATTGCGGCTCGCCCCGGACCCGCTACCGGCTGAGGCGATTGCCGCCTATATCCGCAACCCGGCCGGCGAGATGCCGCCGATTTCGGCCAAGCTGCTGCCGGACCAGGGGGTGCGGGATATCCAGGCCTATCTGGCGAGCGTTAAAAAGCCGCCGAAATTGGCGGATATTCCGTTGCTGAAGGCTGGAGAATAATCAGTAGGGGACGTCTTTGGCGGAAACGTCAGAGCATTTCTGCTATCTTGGCGGGGTCAGAACGGATTCAGCGCGATGCCACAATTCCCTGATTATGATGCACGCCGTGTGCGCACGTATTCCGCGATCGGCACTGGGCTTTTGGTTTTATTGGCGCTGCCGACTCTGCGCTGGACCTTCCAGCAGATTGGCTATCCTGTGGAACACGAATGGCAACGGATCGTGATGTCTGGTGTCGTTGGTGGGGCTGCATGGACGTTTGCCCAAATAATCGCAAAACGGTTCGTGCGCGGAAACCCGACGAAAAGCGCGGATTATATTTGACCCTCTGATAGATCTTTTTTGATTAACCCATCCTATTTCGCGCGCATCCTATTGTTCTATGCATTATGTTCGACCTCAGCGAGGCCGAGTATTTCCATCACTGGCGGCACGTAATTGGCGAACCGGCCACGCAGGCCCTTCTTCAGCCCATACCACCCACCCACCGGGTTCTCCGGCGACCGTGCCCAGGCTTCGACGGTGCCTTCAGCGGCAGGTTTCTGCTCGTCGGCACTGCCGAGCGGCATCCAATCGCCATGCGCCTTCAGCATCGCGTGCAGATCGTCGAGGCAGCGGAGTTGATATTTCAACTCGGTCTTGCCCACCTGAACCACCAAAACCGGCGGATCAGCCGTCTCGTCGCGGAAGGCGGTGAATTCGGATTGCAGGCTCGGGGTCTGCAGCACCCAAGGGGAGAGGCGGGTGCCGGTATCCGGGGTGCTTGCCATGTTCAACTCTCGCTGGAATTCGATGGGATGCCGACCAAGGCATCCCATCGAATCGATCAGCGATCAAGCCAGTTCCAGAACCATCGAGCCCGCGCCCGTATTCGAGATCGGAATGTGATAATTCTCCATCACCTTCGTCACCGTGCCCTGCAGCGCCCCACGCATCGCCAGCCAGAGGATGAACTCGGCACCCTGGGCACCGGCCTCCAGCACCAGATCATGTGTCGTCATCTTTGCCAGTTCCTCCGGCTCGTTGACGATCTTGTCCATGCAATAAAGGTCGAACTTCTTGTTGATGAAGCCCGCCCGCTCGCCGTCCAACTGATGCGACAGCCCACCAGTGCCAACCACGACGATCTTCTCATCGCCCGGCCAACTCGCCAGCGCCCGACCGAGAGCCTGACCGAAGGCGTAACACCGCGCGGGAGTCGGGATCGGGTGTTGCACCGTGTTGATGCAGACCGGGATGAACCGCACCGGGCTCTCATCCGGATTGCCCCAAAACAGTTGGGCAGGCACCGCGAAGCCGTGATCGACCGCCATCTCCTGGCAGGTCGTCAGGTCGAAATTCTCTGCCGAGATGCTGTTGATGATGTGCCATGACAGCGCCGGATGGCCCTTGAAGGTGCCGACCAGCGGAATGCCCCAGCCTTCATCCTGGTTGTTGTAGGCGGGAGCCGCGCCGATGGCGAAGGTTGGCATCTTGTCGAGGAAGAAATTCAGTCCGTGATCATTGTAGATCACCACCGCCACATCGGGCTTCTTCTCATCAAGCCAGCCATGGATCTTCGGATAGGCGTCGAAGAACGGCTTCCAATACGGGTCGTTGAACAGCTTCTTCGCATAGGCATTGCCAACCGAGGGAATGTGCGAGGACGTCAGACCACCAACGATTGTCGCCATCACACGTCTCCCTGCCGCTTGAGATAGGCTTTGAAGTCCTCGACTGACATGCCGGTCTGTTGCGCGCCGACATCCTGCACGGAGAGGCCGAAGATTCCGGCGAATTTGGCCAGGTAGTAAATGTTCCCGCCGGCCGCGATCAGCTCCAACACGTTCCGATGCCGGATCGCGGTCTTCTGCTGCTCGTTGAGGCCAAATCGCTCCATATAGCCCTCCTCATCCGCACGAAATGAATCGCGCGACGAGGCGGAGTTGAAGGAGTAGCACATCTTGTTCAGGGCATAGCCCTTCATCGCCTGGGTGCCGTCAAACATGACGGTTCCAGGGATTTCATGCTCGATTGCTTCGGTTGACATCACCCTCTCCTGGCCAAACTCGGCCGGTTATTTGGTCATTCCTCGTCTTACCTATTCCCAGTAAAGCCGCATCGGATTGTGCACGAGCAGGGCTTCCTGCTCGCCCAGGCCAGGCGCGATGCGCGGAATCATGTCCACAAGATGCCCGTCATCGGGCACATGGGTGGTCATGTTGGGGTGCGGCCAGTCGGTCCCCCACAGAACGCGATCCGGGAACTGATGCACCAGAGCGCGGGCAAACGGCACGAAATCGTCGTAATTCGGCGGGCCCTGTTCCGAGAGGCGCTCGGGGCAGGTCACCTTGCTCCACACCTTCTTGTTGGTCGCCATCAGATTGACGAAACGCTGGAAATCCGGGTGATCGACACCCTTGGCCAGATCGGGGCGGCCCATATGGTCAACCACGATCTCGGTCGGCAACTGATTGATGAACGGCAGCAGATCTTCCAGGTCCTGCGCCTCGAAATAAACCACGATGTGCCAGCCGAGCTTGGCAATCTTGTCGGCGATGCCGAGGAAAACCTCGCGCGGCGTGTTGTCGACCAGGCGCTTGACGAAGTTGAACCGCACACCGCGCACACCGGCGGCGTGCAGCGCGCGGAGTTCGTCCATCTCGACCGATGCACCCACCGAGGCGATGCCGCGTGCGAGATCGTTGGAGGCCTTCAACGCATCGACGAGCGCGCGGTTGTCATGCCCGTGGCAGGTCGCCTGCACGATGACGTTGCGCGAGAAGCCGAGGAAATCGCGCAGGGCGAACAACTGCTCCTTGGTCGCGTCACACGGCGTGTATTTGCGCTCCGGCGCGTAGGGGAACACCGACGCCGGCCCGAACACATGGCAATGGGCATCCACCGCACCCGGCGGCGGTGTGTATTTCGGCTTGGACGGGTTCGGGTGGAAAGGCATGTAGTTGGCGTCCATTGGATAGAATCCCCTCACAGCAAACCCGGCGTGACTGCCGGGCGTGGTGCCCTCATTCTAGACTGCCTCGTTGCGTGTGAGGCTACCCCGTTTGACGCAGGTTCGATTTGATCGAGCGCAAATCGGTTTCCGCAATTTTGCGTCGGTTTGAGCGCCTGCTTCGGGGGGAATATTCTCTCGGTGCCGCAGGATCGCCAGCCGGATTGCGGGTATTCATTATAAGTTCTTGCTATAGACTGTCACAGCGTTCATGTTTCCTCTTCGTCATTGCGAGGAGCGCTTATGTGGTCCGACATCCCCAATCTCCGTCATCTGCGTGCCTTCGCGCTGGTGGTTGACCATCGCTCGATCAGCCGCGCCGTCGAGCACATCCATCTCTCGCAGCCCGCGATCACCCAGGCTTTGGCCAAGCTGGAGGAGCGGGCCGGGACCAAGCTCGTCGAGCACGGTGCCAGTGGCATGTTGCCCACCAAGGCGGGCACGCTGTTTCATGACCGGGTCAAGCGC
>CAITEF010000688.1 GCA_903891315.1 uncultured Rhodospirillales bacterium
ACCGCATCCGCGCCGTCATCCCGAACGCCAAGCTCGCCTACAACAACTCGCCGAGCTTCAACTGGACCCTGAACTTCCGCCAGCAGGTGTTCGACGCCTACAAGGCCGAGGGCCGCGACGTCTCCGCCTATGACCGCGCCAAGCTGATGAGCGTGGAGTACGACAACACCGAACTGGCTCAGGTTGCCGATCAGCGCATCCGCACCTTCCAGGCGGACGCCGCCAAGCGCGCTGGCATCTTCCACCATTTGATCACGCTGCCGACCTATCACACCGAAGCGCTGTCAGCAGACACGCTGACGCAGAAATATTTCGGTGATGACGGCATGCTGGGCTACGTCGCCGGCGTGCAGCGCGAGGAAATCCGGCGCGGTATCGCCTGCGTGAAGCACCAGAACATGTCGGGCTCTGACATCGGTGACGATCACAAGGAATACTTCGCCGGTGAGGCCGCGCTGAAGGCTGGTGGTGCGCACAACACGATGAACCAGTTCGGCTAACGCTCCCACCTCGTCATCCTGAGCCGCGCAGCGGCGTCAGGATCCAGAAGTCGAAAATGCGGCTCTTCGACACTTGGGTCCTGACGCTTCGCTCAGGACGACGGACTGGTATCCGGTCAGTGGTGCAGATCACGTCCAAGAACCCAATGGCCCAGCACAGCGCTGGGCCATTGCGGTTTCAAGGGATGCTCGGATGAGAAGTCCACAGAGCCGCCTCTCACCGAATGCGGCATGACGCGCATTGCATATTCATTCGATACAGAACTATTAACCCATCCAACCGCACCACCCCAGGGATCAGCTCTGAGCGTGCCCGCGGCGCCTCTCTATGGAGCGACCAGCATGACCCAGTTCAACATCGCCGTCATCGTCGGCAGCCTGCGCAAAGACTCGCACAACGCCAAGCTCGCCCGCGCGATCACGCGCTTGGCGCCGGAGGGCTTCGGCTTCACCTTTGTCGAGATCGGCGACCTGCCGCTCTACAACCAAGACAATGACGGCGACCAAGGCCCGGCTGTCGCGCGCGTGCGTGCCCAGTTGCAGGCGGCGCAAGGGGTGTTGTTCGTCACGCCGGAATACAATCGCTCGATTCCGGGCGTGTTGAAGAACGCGCTGGACAATCTCTCGCGTCCGTATGGCAAGAGCGCCTGGGCGGGCAAGCCTGCGGGTGTGATCGGGATTTCGGTCGGTGCGATGGGCACCGCGATGGCGCAACAGCATCTGCGCAACGTGCTCGCCTTCCTCGACGTGCCGACGCTGAACCAGCCGGAAGTGTTCCTGCAGGCGAAGGACGGCCTGTTCGATGCCGACGGCCATATCGGCGAGGCCTCGCGTGGCTTCCTGCAGGGCTGGATGGATCGCTATGTGGTGTTCGTGAAGAAGCACGTCGGCTAAGACCGCCGCATCTGGAACGCTGCCTCTGTCCGTGCGGGGACGGACAGAGGCAGCGTTTGATTTGCCGATTGGATGTGACGATGACCGATACCCCCCGCATTCTCTGCGCGCGCCTGCGCGACCGCATTATGTCCGCCGAGCAAGCGGCATCGCTGATCCAACCACACGACACAATCGGCATGAGCGGCTTCACCGGGGCGGGCTATCCGAAAGCGCTGCCGCTTGCCCTCGCGCGTCGGATCGAGGCGGAGCACGCGCAGGGCCATCCGTTCAAGATCAGCGTCTGGACCGGCGCGTCAACCGCACCTGAACTCGACGGCGCGCTGGCCAAGGTGGACGGCATTGAGATGCGCCTGCCGTACCAGTCCGATCCCACTTGCCGGGCGCGGATCAATGCGGGGGAGATGGAATATATCGACATCCATCTCTCGCATGTCGCCCAACAGATGTGGTTCGGCTTTTTCGGCGCGTTGGATATCGCCGTGGTGGAAGTCGTCGGCATCCGCGAGGATGGCAGCCTGATTCCCTCCACCTCAATCGGCAACAACAAAACCTGGCTCGATCAGGCCAAGCGGGTGATCCTGGAGGTGAATTCCCAGCAGGATCTGCGGCTGGAGGGGATGCACGACGTCTATTACGGCACCGAGTTGCCGCCGCATCGCAAGCCGATCCCGCTTTTGCACTCCGGCGACCGCATCGGCGAGCCCTATCTGCGCTGCGATCCCGACAAGGTGATCGCCGTCATCGAGACCAATGCGGGCGACCGCAACACATATTTCGCCCCGCTCGACGAGACCTCCAAGGCGATTGCCGGGCACATCATCGAATTCCTCGGCCACGAAGTCGCCAAGGGCCGCCTGCCGAAAGAGCTGCTGCCGATCCAGTCCGGCGTCGGCAATGTTGCCAACGCGGTGATGGCGGGCCTGCAGGACAGCCCGTTCGAGAACATGACCGCCTATACCGAAGTCTTGCAGGACGGCATGCTCAACCTGATCCGCTCCGGCAAATTCACCATGGCGTCCGCCACCGCGCTGTCATTGAGCGGTGCCGCGCATGCAGAGTTCATCCGCGGCATCGATTTCTACCGCGAGCGCATCGTGCTGCGGACGCAGGAGATCTCGAACCATCCAGAGGTCATCCGCCGGCTTGGCGTCATCGCGATGAACGGGCTGATCGAGGCCGATATCTACGGCAACGTGAATTCCACCCACATCAACGGCACCGCGATCATGAACGGCATCGGCGGCTCCGGCGATTTCGCGCGCAACGGGTTCCTGTCATTCTTCATGACGCCGTCGACGGCCAAGCACGGCAAGATCTCCTGCA
>CAITEF010000689.1 GCA_903891315.1 uncultured Rhodospirillales bacterium
GAGGTTGCCGGTGATCGTGGAACCCGGAATCATCCGCGCCACTTCCCGCGCCCGACCCGATGCAGCGGCCAGGGCTGCCGGTGTCACCCGATCATCAGCGCCCATAATCGCCTGAATATGCGCAGCGTCCATACCCTCCTTCATGGCCTTGACGTAAAAGCCAGTGAGCGCCGCGCCTGCCATTGATGCGCCGATACCGGCCAGCATGAGGTCATGGCCACCACTGCCTCCTGTGCGCGGCCCTGGTGCGCCAGGAACGCCACCCGGCAGCGGCACCGTCATGCCGCGTGCAATCTCCGCGTTTGCCCGCATGGCCTCGCCGAGCCGTTCGGTGGCCTTTAGCGCCGCGTCGGTGGCTGAGGTCAGCTTGCTAATATCGTTGGCAGCCCTTCCACCCGCACCGCTTGCGATGCCCGCCATCGCCTTCGAAATATCGCCCAGCGTGCGGGCAAGTCCTTCAACGCCGGTCTGACTGTCCTTCACAATCTTTCGAAGGTCTTCGAATTGCTTGATGACTTTATCAAGGGCTGGCGTGATGTTCGAATTCATCGCCAATTCGACGCCGATCTTGTATGATTCGAGCATCATGCGGCCTTTCTGGTGTTCAGATGTTTATGGGTATGACGGCGCAGCGGCGGGCAGAGCGGCGGTTTCATCGCCAGGACAAGCCCGAGAATTGGCTGGCGAACCGACTGGCAGCGATTGCCGTGGTCTGCGCCCTCGGTTCGGTTGCCGTGTGGCTGGCGTTCCCTGTGCTCGCCATCCTGTCGGGCGTGTTCGGCGCGCATTAGGGTTTCTTTCCCGCCACTGCGTTCGCCACGGCCAGCCCCACCACCTTCGCGGCTTCCTCGGCCTTGCGAAACATCGCGCCACCCAGGAAGGAACGCGGCGGAATGCGGGATGTGCCACTCTCGGCTGACCACATCGTTCCGAGTTCCTGATAAACCGCGATATCGGAATCACTGCCGATCACCACGCGCTTGCCGTCCACTTCATGCGAAATGCTGTCACGCAGCGCGCCAGTGCGAAGCAGGGGATCGTTGGCGTTGAAGCCCTGCTTCACCCGGTCGGCCTTTGTAGCGTCGGCCAGTTCCGCCCAAGGCGGGAGCGGTCCTGCGGCTTCCTGATAGTGGCCGATCTCGGCCTTCGCTTCGGCTTCAATCATCGCACCGGCAGCGCCGAGGCCCTTCTTCTCGGCCTCGGCCACCGCTGCCGGAATGCGGGATAGGAACGCCACAAACTGGCCGATATCGCGGAATTCCTTCATGTTGGATCGTTCCACGCCAGGCGGTTCCAATCGAACACGCCACCCGCCAACTCGCCGACGGCAACCAGAGCGGCCAAGCGGCGGGCAGGCGTCCAATTCAGCGCAACGTCGTATGGCACCCCAGCGCCGACCAGTTTGAGAATTTCCTTCAGCATGGGGTGCCTGCTTAGTTTTTTGCCGTGGCCACGATGTCGGCCGCAGCCTGTTCGGCCTCGTCATCAGCGGGCTTCATGGCCTTGGCCACCGCCGAGACGCCTTCAGAGCCGAGACGGCGCAGCGCGTTGCGGATTTGCATTTTGTTGGTTGGCGCTGGCATCGGCACGCTGTCGATTTCGATCACACATGCGGCCAGCATCGCCATACCGAGCCAAGGCCCATTGTTCGACTGGTCGCCAGCCGCTTCGAATAGGTCAAGTTGCTGGTCGGGCGTGATTTCGCGAACTGTGAGCAAACGGCCCAGGGTGTCGGTCACGGTCTTGACGGCAGGCGCGGCGGGCATTCGGGTTTGAACGTCTGACATTTCGATGGTCCTTTCGTGATTCAGTAATTTGAGCCGGTGCCTTGGGACACATAGACGGGGCCGGATGTGCTGCCGGTGGCGAGGATCACCGCAACCTGCGTGGCCACCGGCCCGCATTTGAGCAGGCGCGATCCGCCAGCCGGGACCAGATAGCCTGCCGTCGTGGCGGTTGAGCCGAGAGCAACGAAAGCGATGCCGTTGTTCGTGTTGTAGATCAGCAGCGTGTCGCCACCGCCGGGGAGCAGCGCGTTGGCCGTCACCATGCTTGCCGAGACTGGCACAGTGCCAGCGTGCAAGAAGGCTTCAAGCGCCATTGGTTTGAGCCTCCCGTTGCTCCCGAGCCGCACGTGCCGCCATCGCATCGGCGTCAATTTGAAGGCGGTCGGCTCGGCGACGGTTGATTGCCGTCCAGCTTTGCGAAATGTGATGTTGCCGTTCGAATGCCTCGATCTCGGCGACCGTCATTTCA
>CAITEF010000690.1 GCA_903891315.1 uncultured Rhodospirillales bacterium
CGCCGCATGCAACGCCGTGGTGTCGAACACCGGCACCGAACACTCAGCCTGGCCGACCAACAGCGAGATCTCGGTGCAGCCCAAAATCATCGCCTCTGCCCCACGCGCGACCAACCGGCGCATCACCTCGACATAGACCGCGCGCGACGCGGCTTCGATACGGCCCTGGACCAGTTCCTCGTAAATGATCCGATGCACCATGCGGCGGTCGGCTTCTTCCGGAATCAACAGGTCGAGGCCGAACTTGCTCTCTAGCCTGCCGCGATAGAAATCCTGCTCCATGGTGAAGGCGGTGCCGAGCAATCCGACCCGGCGATGACCCGCCTGCAAAATCGGCGCGGCGGTGCAATCGGCGATGTGCAGCAAGGGCAGCGACACGGACGATTCCACCTCAGCGGCCAATTTGTGCATCGTATTGGTGCAGATCAGCAGCGCATCCGCCCCACCCGCCTCCAGCCTGCGCGCGGCATCGACCAGACGCTCGCCGAGCAGGTCCCAGCGGCCTTGGTGCTGCAACGCCTCGATTTCCTCGAAATCGAACGACCACATCAGGCATTTGGCCGAATGCGTCCCGCCCAATCGGGCGCGCACGCCCTGATTGATCAGCCGGTAATACTCGACCGAACTCTCCCAACTCATCCCGCCGATCAGCCCGATCACCTTCTGCGACATCGGCGCGAAACCCTAAAGTGGCAGGGTCAGCGTCGCACGCACCCCACCGCCCTGGCGATTGGCGAGCACCACATCACCGCCATGCGCTCTCGCAATATTGCGGGTGATCGGCAAGCCAAGGCCGTTGCCGCCGGTTTCCTTGTTGCGACTGGCTTCCACCCGATAGAAGGGCTGGAAGACACGGTCCATGTCCTCCGGCGCAATCCCCGGCCCACGGTCCTCGACCGTCAGGCGCAGCAATCCTGGCTCGACCGACAAAGTCGCTGCCGCCGCTCCGCCATAAAGAAGCGCGTTCTGCACCAGATTGTTCACCGCCCGCTTCAGCGCGACCGGGCGGCCACGGAACGGCAAGTGCTGCGGGCCTTCATAGGTGATCAGTTCGGCAAGTTCCGGCTGCCAATCGCTCGCCTCGTCGAGAACCGTCCGCACCAATTCGGCGAAATCGACGCTGCCGACCGATTCCTCGATGGCAACATCGCGCCCGAACGCCAGCGTGGCGTTGACCATGGCGCTGAGTTCGTCGATGTCGGCCAGCAGCTTGCGGCGCATGTCGTCGTCATCGATGAACTCGGCGCGCAATTTCAGCCTTGTGATCGGCGTGCGCAGATCATGGCCGATGGCGGTGAGCATGAAGGTGCGATCCTGCACGAAACGGCGGATGCGACCGGCCATGGTGTTGAAGGCGATGGCGGCGACCGCGATCTCCTGCGGGCCGTCTTCCGGCAGCGGCGGGGCGTTGACGTCGCGGCCCAGCGCCTCGGCCGCGCGAGCCAGAGTCCGCACCGGGGCGGTCAGCCGCCTGACCGCCCAGAAGGTGACCAACGCGGCGGCGAGCGACATCAGCAGAAAGGCGACCAGGAAGGTGCGGGAGTGCCAGATGCGCGGCGGCGGCATATCCAGCTTCATATTGAGCCAGCGATTGTCCGGCATCTTCAGGCCGACGACCAGAACCCGTTCTTCCGGCCCGCCCAACATCACTATCTCGCGCTGGCGCTCGGCCTGCGGCACCGGCACCAGTTGGAAACTGACGACAATCGGGCGGCGGATTTTCAATTCGGTCGGCGGCAAATCGTCTTTTGGCGAGGCGGCCTCGATCACCGCGTCCAAACCATCGCGATGTTCCAACTCCTGCAACACCTTCTCGCGCCGCTCCACCGGCGAGAGCACCACGGTGCGGTAGAGACTCATCGTTCGCACACCGATGTCGCGCATCTGGGCGAAGCGCTGCAATTCCACCCGATCAAGCGCGTGGATCACCAGACCAAGGCCCTGCACCAACACGAGTGCGGCGACCATTGTCAGCGCGGTGCGCGTGCCGAGACTGCGGGGGAGAAAGCTCATTGGCGCTCCACTTCCGCAGCCAAGACATATCCGCCGCCACGCACTGTCTTGATGATCTGCGCGTGACGGCCGTCATCTTCCAGCTTCCGGCGCAGACGGCTGACCGCCACGTCAATCGCCCGGTCAAACGGCCCGGCCTGACGGCCGCGCAGCAGATCGAGCAACATGTCACGGGTGAGCACCTTGTTGGCGCGCTCGACGAGGGCGATCAGCAGATCGTATTCGCCGCCGGTGACCGGGACTTCGACATTGTCCGGATTGAGCAGGCGGCGGCGTGCTGGTTCCAGCGTCCAGCCACCGAAGCGCAGCACGCGGGCAGGCGCCTCGCCCGCCTGCTTCGGGGCATCGGACACCCGCCGCAGGACGGCGCGCAGTCGGGCAAGCAGTTCGCGTGGGTTGAACGGCTTGGGCAGATAATCGTCGGCCCCGAGTTCGAGGCCGATGATGCGGTCGGTTTCCTCGCCCATCGCGGTGAGCATGATCAGCCCAAGATGGGCATATCCGCTGGCAGCCGTGCGCAGCCAGCGCGCGAAATCGAGGCCGGATTCGCCGGGCATCATCAAATCGAGCACGATCACCTGGAAATGCCCGTGCGGCAGCGCACGGCGCGCCTCGCGGGCATCGCGCGCCGTGGTCACGCGCAAGCCGTGGCGTTCGAGGAACTTTGCCAAAAGATCGCGGATATCACGGTCGTCATCGACGACGAGAATATGCGGCGCGGGGGTTCCAGGGGGCGGTTGCGGAGTCTCCATGTAACAGAGGATAAAGCATCCGTTGTGCCGGGAGTGTAAGAAAGCGTTGCAGCCTCAACCACCCTCGCAGGCACGCGCCGCATTGGATGCTGTGGTTGTGCTCGATCCGGATCTTGCAGGAATCGAGGCCGCCGCCGGGCCGTTGCCATGGCGCACGCGGCGGACGGGATTTCCCGGATTGTTGCAGGCGATGATGGGCCAGCAGATCAGCAACCAAGCCGCCGCCGCAATCTGGCGACGCCTCGCAGCCTTGCCCGGCGCGTTGGAGCCTGCGGGTCTGCTCGCACTGGATGACGAGACGCTGCGTGGTGCCGGGCTGTCGCGCCCCAAGGTGTCGCATGCGCGTTCGCTGGCAGAGGCGATGGTGTCCGGGCGGCTTGACACGGAGGCCCTGCGCGAGATGGACGATGCCTCGGCGATTGCCAGCATCGCCTCAATTCGTGGGCTTGGACCTTGGACAGCGGAGGTTTATTTGCTGTTCGCGGAAGGTCGTCTCGACATTTTCCCGGCGGCCGATATCGCGCTGGCAGGTGCCGCGATGGCGCTGAAGCAGCGCCCGACGCGCCCCGACGCGCGGGAATTGCGCAAGCTGGCAGAGCAATGGGCCCCCTATCGCAGCCTCGCCGCAAGATTGCTCTGGCATCATTGGCGGCATCTGACCGGCAGGCCCGCGATGGATGACACGCCGCTTCCGGCGATGGACGATCTGCCGGGCGCGTGACAATTTGCGGCCATTGGCTGGAGGAAACATGTCGATCACGCTGCACCCCAATCTGCCCGTCACCATCGACGGCGAGATCGCAACTGTTGCCTTCACCCGCCCGGAGGCGCTGAACGCGTTCGACATGGGCATGTGGCTCGGCCTCGGCGAGACGATGGCGGCACTCTCTGCGATGGAGGATCTGCGCTGCGTCATCTTGCGCGGTAGCACATCCAAGGCGTTCTCGGCGGGGGCCGACATCAAGGCGTTCGAGACCGAGCGCGGCTCGCCCGAGTCCGAGGCCTCCTATGCGCAGGCATTCAACAAGGGAATGCAGGCCATCCGCCTGTGTCAGCACCCGGTGATCGCCGCCATCGAAGGCATCTGCATGGGTGGCGGGGCCGGGATTGCAACGATGTGCGATTTCCGTGTCGGCGGTGAGGGCATACGATTTGGTGTCACCGCTCGTAAGCTCAGCCTGTGGTATTCCTATGCCGAGATGGACCCGGTGATTCAGTTGGTCGGCACCGGCGTGGCTTCGGAGATTTTCATCGAAGGGCGGATTTTCAACGGCCGCGAAGCCTACGAGAAAGGCATTTTGTCGCGGGTGGTGTCGGACGCCGAGGTGCAAACCGAGGCGATGGCGTTGGCGCTGCGTCTGGCTGAAGGTGCGCCGCTCTCGGCCCGTTTCCACAAGCGCGCGATCCGCGTCCTGCGCGGTGCGTTGCCGCTGACCCAGGCGGAGGAGGATGCGGTGAGCGATTTCGCGCTGACCGAGGATTTCCGCAACGCCGTGCAGGCGTTCAAGAACAAGCAGAAGCCGGTCTGGCGGGCGCGGTGAGTTTGTTCACGGTTTTCTAACCAATCCCCCCGATTCTGGCGTCTCAATGCGGGGCGCTCAATGTGTCGAATACCCTGTTCAATCTGCCGTTGATCCAGAGCTATCGCCCGCGCAGTTTCCGCGACCGCGGGGTGGCACCGCCATTCACCTCGCGGTTATTGATCGGCGCAAGATTGCGCCAGATGCCGGGCGTGGCGGGGCTGGAGGTGATCGTGCCGAACCCGTCCGGCGGGCGCGGCGTCTATATCCTGCCATGGGACACCGTCTCGGTGCTCGGCCGCCCGTCGATGCATGACGTGATGCTGGGCCGCACGCTGGTCGCGATCCTGGGCCGAGAGTCGGCGACTTTGTCACCCCGCTATCTGGCCGACGCGGTCGAGCAGGTGGCGCGAGAGGGGCTCGCCGGGCCATTGGTTGCCGAGGCGACACAGGCGCAGGCCAAGCTCGCCAAAGCGGCATTGCTGGAGACCCGTCTGCGTCTGCTGATCAGTGTCACCGCACAGGTCGAAGATATTGCGGCGGACTCTGCTGCACTTGCAGGCCAGAGCGATGCGGAGATCGAACAGCGCGGGCTGGCGGCGTTGAACACGCTGGCTGAACAATGGGGACAGCAGCCGAAGGTGCTTGGAAACGCCATGGACCGGCTGGCTGCGCTGTTTGCCGAGATCGGCATGGGCGACAATCTGGCGGACGCTCGGCTGCCGCGCCTCGTGTCGGCGCTGAGCGAACTGCAGCGCGACATGACGGTCTGGGCGCAATCCGAATCCGGCCAGAGCGGGGCGTGCCCAGCGTCGGAATTACGTGACGCGGTGGCAGTTGCGCGATCGGCCGATCTGGTGGCACGGATGGCGCATCTGATGCTTGATTCCGCGCGTCAGGCGCTGCAGGACCCGGTGGCAGGGCTGAGGCATTTTCTCACAGCGGAATCCGAACTGGCATCGGTGTGCGAGCGGGCGTTCTGGCTGCTCGATGGCTGGGATACGATTTGCCGTTTGTGGCACGCATCACCGTCGCTGATGCCGCGCCATGCCGCCTTGGTCGACATGGCACGCAGCCTGCCAGTGCTGCCCGACGAGGCAGAGACATGGCTGGGCCTGCCGCAAGGCACCGCCGAACAGCTGGAGCGCGCCTCCGGCACCGCTCCGCTTCGGATCCGGGCGACGGCTGCGGATCAAATGGCGCTGCTGGAGAAGCTGCGTCTGGTCCCGGTGTAACGGCTGAATGTGTGCCGCTCTCGCCCCATTTCCCACTCAGGCCGGGCTGCACGATTTGCAACGCCATCTGGCAACGGCCGAGGAGGGCAAACTGCGCGAGATCGTCGCCCTCGTCGACTCGCTGCCTGATCGGGGTGCAGCTGACGGTCTGATCGCGCCATTGCGGGGCCGCCTGCAAAAGATCAAGCCAGGACGACGGCTCAACACGACGCGTCTGCTGTTCCAGCCCGCCAATGGGTTGATCGTCGCGGTAACCCAATGGCGGCGCGGCACTCTGACCTTGCCGCGTCAGGCGCTGCCCTGTCTGGCCAAGCTGCTGCGCGGCGAAATGGGGGCAGAGTTCGACGCCATCGCGCACGCCACCGAAGGCACGATGTCAGATGATCATCTGGCACTGTTGCGCGCCGGCAGGCTGCTCTGGCCGCGCGCCGCCGCGATATTCGCCCAAGCGCCGATGCCGCCGGAATGGCCGGGGATGACGGGATTGGGATTGGCCGATTTCACCGCCACCGTCCGTCCGCTCGCGGTGCTGCTCGGCGAGGCGGTCTGCATCGAGGAACTCGTCCAGATCGGGGCGGGCGATGAAGATTTCAGCCGCAAGGCGATGCGGCGCTGCCTTGCCCGCGCGATGATGACGGTCAGCACCCTGCCAGAGCGAGGCGACGCGGCAGTTGCCGGGCGATGTCTCGGGATGTTGCTCGCGGTCTGCCTGGAACGACTGCCCAATCAGCAAATCCCTCTGCTTGCGGCAGGCGACCTCACCAGCCGTGGCCACGACCCGGCCCCCAGGATCGCGGCCGACGCCGCCATCGACGCCAGCCTCGATCAGGCGCAGGCACGGCTGGCCGATCCGTCGGTGGCATTCTCGATGGAGGACGTCCACCGCCTCGCCATGCTGTTGGAGACGCTCGATCAGCCCGGCCCGGCGGGACGACCAGCCCGCAAGCCGCGCGTCACCGCGCTGCGCCGCGCGCTTGATTCGCATTGCCGTGCGCGGTTCGAGGCAGAGATCAGCACGAGTTTGCTGCCAGGTATTGCCGGGCTCGGGACTGCAAACTCGGCCTCCAGCCTCGCCGCGCTGGAAGAGGTGGCGCGTGATCTGCGCAGGCTGGAGGCGGTGGGCCGCAGCCTGGGCAGTCAGGCGCATTTTGACCGCGCGCTGTCCGATTGCGCCCGCGCTGTGCCCGGCCTCGCCACAGCGGCGCGGCCCATCGATCTCGCGCGCGTGGTCGAGATCCTACAGGGGCCGGAGGCGGCGCTTGCCGTTCTGGAAGCGTCTTGTCGCGTAGTTAACGCAGGTTGAAACGGAGGCGGGCGTGGCTCACATGAGGCTCTGCGGCATCCGCCGGCAATGCGCAGTGTTGTCGGCTTGCGTGAACAGTCAGGAAAAATTCAATGTATGACAGTCTTTTCACCCCGCTCAGCATCGGCGCGATTGAAGTGCCGAACCGCGTTCTGCTCTCCGCCCTCACCCGCAGCCGCGCTGAGGGCGACCATGTGCCAACCGCGCTGATGGCGGAATATTATGCTCAGCGCGCCAGTGGCGGGCTATTGCTGACCGAGGCGACGATGGTGACGGAAGGCAACTCGGCCTTCTGGCACGAGCCCGGCATCTATTCCGACGAGCAGATCGCTGGCTGGCGGCTGGTGACCGACGCGGTGCATGCCAAGGGCGGGCGCATTCTGGTGCAGCTCTGGCATGGCGGTCGTGCCTGCCACCCATTGCTGAACAACGGCGCGCAACCGGTCGCTCCATCCGCCATCGCCATCACCGGCGACGAGGTCCACACGCCCGAAGGCAAGAAGCCCTACGTGACACCGCGCGCGCTTGAGGATTCGGAAATGCCTAGCATCGTCGCAGCGTTCGCCAAGGCGGCGCGCAACGCCAAAGCGGCGGGTTTCGACGGCGTCGAAGTGCATGGTGCCAACGGCTATCTGATCGACGAATTCCTGCGCGACGGCAGCAACAAGCGCACTGGTCCCTATGGCGGCTCGCGGGAGAACCGCGCGCGTCTGCTGTTCGAGGTGATCGAGGCGGTGAGCGCGGTCTGGGGCTCCGACCGCGTCGGCCTGCGAATTTCGCCACTGAACAGCTACAATTCAATGATCGACAGCGACCCGGTGGGCCTGACGGCTTGGCTGGCGGCGGAGTTGAACCGGTTTGATTTGGCCTTCCTGGATCTGATGCGCGCGGATTTCTTCCAGGCGCAGCATGGCGATGTCGTCACCCCTGCGCGTGCCGCCTTCAAGGGCGTGTTGATCGGCGGGATGGGCTATTCGGCGCAGGAAGCCGACGCGGCGATTGCCAGCGGCAAGCTGGACGCTGTGGTGTTCGGCACGTCCTTCCTCGCCAATCCGGACCTGCCCGCCCGGTTCCGTGCTGGTGCAAGCCTGAACGCGCCCAATCCGTCGACATTCTACACGCCGGGTCCGGTCGGCTACACCGACTATCCGGCGATGACCGCTGCCTGAACCATCGTCAGGCTGGCGGCAGCATTCGCTTGCGGCCAGCCTCGTCGATGGCGACGAAGGTGAAGATGGCTTCGGTGACCCGCATGCTGGTCTCATCGTCCCGCTCACGCCGCCACGCCGAGATGTGGATGCGCATTGAGGTGCGACCGGTGGAGATCACGTCGGCATAGAGTGTCACCTCGTCGCCGACATGCACCGGGTTGTGGAACGTCATCGCCTCGACGGCGACGGTGGCGCAACGCCCGCGGGCACGGCGGGTGGCGGCAAGACCGGCGGCCAGATCCATCTGCCACATCAGCCAGCCACCAAAAATATCGCCCGCCGGATTGGTGTCGGACGGCATGGCGACGGTGCGTATGGCGGGCTGGCTGATAGGCGGGATGGCGGCGTCGCTCATGGGGTCGACGAGCGCAGCATGACGGTGAGTCGCATGTGGGCGGAATCCTGGCAATTGGGCGGAGAGTGGCAGATGCCTTGGCCCGCATCAACGATGCGGGGATGGCAAGAGTCCCGCATCGTTGATGCGGGATAAGGTGCCCCCAATCGGCGCTTCGAGCTAGAAGCCGGTCCACGCCCGTTCCATGTCATGCGCCTCAGAACTTCTCGACCCAAGGCCGAACCTCGATCTCCCACGACCACGCGTTGCGTGGTTGCGTGATCAGTTGCCAATAGGAATCGGCAATCGCGTCCGGATCGAGCATCGAATCGGGCCGGTCAGTGGGTTCGAATCGGGTCTCGCTGCGGATTGCGCCGTCGATGACCACGTGGCCGATATGGATGCCTTGCGGGTGCAGCTCGCGCGCCATGCT
The DNA here is from genome assembly GCA_903891315.1 of uncultured Rhodospirillales bacterium. Lineage (GTDB taxonomy): Bacteria > Pseudomonadota > Alphaproteobacteria > Acetobacterales > Acetobacteraceae > CAIQQQ01. The sequence continues at coordinate 8,802 of CAITEF010000690.1, forward strand.
CTGGGCTAGGCCGCGCAAGGCGAATTTGCCCATCGCGAACGGCGCCGATTGCGGATAGCCCTTCACGCTGGCCGACGCCCCGGTGAACACCACAACGCCTTGGCCTTTCGGCAGCATCAGCTTCACCGCCGCCTGCGCCACAAGGAACCCGGCAAATGCGCTGACCCGGATCGCGTTCTCGACATCTTTCGGGTCCAATTCGACAAAGGGGCCACGGCTGCGGGCGGAGGCGTTGAAGATCACCACATCGGGGGCACCGTCCTCGCGGCTCACCGAATCGAACAAAGTTTCGACATTGGCGGGATCAGTGGCGTCACAGGCATAGGATTTGGCGCCGGTGTCACTGCAGAGCGCGTTGAGCTTGCTGGTGTTTCGCGCTGCCAGCGACACCGCCAGCCCCTCCCGTCGAAACAGCCTTGCCAATGAGGCACTGAGGCCTGAGCCGCTGCCGACGATCAGCGCGTGATGGAATTTTGGTGTTTCACGGCCGGTCATTGGGCGGCATCCTTCTCGGTTGCTGATGATATGGGGTGGATCAGGAATCCCAAAAGCTCATCGAGGCTCTCGGCCTGCTTCTTTGACAGATTCTGTCCCACGGCGGCCTGGATCGCGCGGGCATAAACCGGCCAGATTTGGCGGCGA
>CAITEF010000691.1 GCA_903891315.1 uncultured Rhodospirillales bacterium
ATCCGCGATGGATTGCTGCGCGCCGCTTGCAATGACGGTTTGGGGTGGACAGGTTTCACCCCAACGCGTTGCGAGTTAAAACACTCGGTCGCGCCAGCCATTCGGATCGTCGGCGAGGCCGAGTTGGATCTGGATCAGCGCGTCCTTCAACCGCTGCGTGACATCACCCGCGCCGCCATTGCCGATGGCGAAGTTGTGGCGTTTGCCTTTCACGTGGCCGATCGGGGTGACCACGGCGGCGGTGCCGCAGGCGAAGGCCTCGCGCAGACGGCCGCTGCGGGCGTCTTCCTGCCATTGGTCGATGGAATAGGCCTCCTCACGCACCGTCAGACCCATGCCGCGCGCCCGCGTGATCAGGGAATCACGGGTGATGCCGGGCAGGATGGTCCCACCCAAGGGCGGGGTTTGCAGCGAGCCGTCCTCGAAGACGAAGAAGACATTCATGCCGCCGAGTTCCTCGATATAGCGGCGCTCCACCGCATCGAGGAACACCACCTGATCGCAGCCTTCGCGCGACGCTTCGGCCTGGGCGACCAGGGAGGCCGCGTAGTTGCCACCGCATTTCGCCTCTCCGGTGCCGCCAGGGGCGGCGCGGGTGTAGGTGTCGGACACCCAGATGGTGACACTCGGCGCACCGCCTTTGAAATAGGCGCCGACCGGGCAGGCGATGACGCAATAGAGATAGGAATGCGACGGTTTGACGCCGAGGAAGACCTCGTCGGCGATCAGGAACGGGCGGAGATAGAGCGAAGCGCCGTCACCGGAGGGAATCCAGTCGCGATCCGTGCTGACCAAAGCGTGGACGGATTGGACGAACAGCTCCTCCGGCAGTTCCGGCATCGCCAGACGGATCGCGGATTTGCGGAAGCGGCGGGCGTTGGCGAGCGGGCGGAACAACGTCGCCCCGCCATCGGGCAGGCGATAGGCCTTCAGACCCTCGAAGATCTCTTGCGCGTAATGCAGCACGGTGGTGGCCGGATCGACGGCGAGCGGCCGGCGCGGCTCGATCTTGGCATCGTGCCAGCCGCGCTCGTCGGTGTAGCGGATGGTGGCCATGTGGTCGGTGAAGACGCGGCCAAAGCCGGGATTGGCCAGAATCGCCTCGCGCGCCTCGGCAGCCACCGGATTGGGGCTTTTCTCGATTGCGAACATCTGCGGTGTCGTGCCGTCCATCGCCTGCTTGCTCCCTGATTGTTCCCGAAAAATGCGCCTCGGGGACCGAATGTTGCGTGACATTGGCACTCCTCGCAGGAAATGACCAACGCGCGGAGGGACGGGCAGGGTTTCGGGAATGGCAGTGATGCTGACGTTTGTGGGGGCAGCTACGCGCTCTTTCCCCGTTCCAACTCGGCGACACAAACGGAAAGCAAAGGTGGCAACTCGTCCTGAACGACACGCCAGAGGACGTCATGGGCGATGCGTTCGTAATCGTGGCGCAGCAGATTGCCGATCCCGGCAACCTGCCGCCAGGGAATGTTTGGGTGACGGGATTTCATCTCATCCGGCAATCTGCGGCTGGCCTCGGAGATGATTTCAAGGCCGCGCTCCACGCCAGCGCTTGCGACGATCCGGCTCCAAACCCGCGAGCGAGAAGATCGG
>CAITEF010000692.1 GCA_903891315.1 uncultured Rhodospirillales bacterium
AACTGCGCCGCATGGGCGTGCGTGTGCTCCGGCGCGTGCACGCCATCGCCGATACAGCCCACAAAAGCGGACAACCTCTCGACACGGTGAATAAATCCCTGCTCGACAAGGAATTCCAGTGCCCTGTAGACGGTGGGTGGGGCCGATGGACCGCGACGGGAACGAAGTTTCTCCAAAAGGTCGTAAGCCCCCGAGGGCGACGGCGATTCCAGGATAAGTCCCAGAACATCGCGCCGCAGTTCGGTCAGCCTTGCGCTGTTTTTCGCACAGCGTGTGGCAGCGAGATCGAGCAATTGGCGGGTGGTGGGGGAGAAATCGTCGGACATAATGGTGTTATACGATAAAAGGCGCGAAGTTTCATGACCACCATCTACGACAAGTTGCGCTTCAACTCCCGTGGGCTGATCCCGGCAGTGGCGCAGCAATTCGACACCAAGGAAGTGTTGATGATGGCGTGGATGTCGCGCGATTCCATCGAGCAGACGCTGGCGACTGGCCATGTCACCTATTACAGCCGCTCGCGGCACTCCCTGTGGCGCAAGGGCGAAAGCTCTGGGCAGACGCAGCGTTTGGTGGATATGCGGCTGGATTGCGACGGCGACGCGCTGCTGTTGCTCGTCGATCAGGTCGGCGTCGCCTGCCACACCGGGCGGCATTCCTGTTTCTACCGGGCGCAGCGCCACAACGAATTGGAAGAGATCCTCCAGGTCGAAGTGACCCCCGAGAAGCTGTACGGCAAGAAAAAAAGTGTCTGAGCCCGTCCCCGTCACCCTCATCACCGGGTTTCTGGGCAGCGGCAAGACCACGCTGCTCAATCATCTGCTGCGCCAGAAGGAACTGGCGCGCACTGCCGTGCTGGTCAACGAATTCGGCGAGATCGGGCTTGATCACGAACTTGTGCAGGCCGTCGAGGGCGACACCGTGCTGCTCGCCGCAGGCTGCCTGTGCTGCACCGTGCGCGGCGATTTGTCGCGGGCTCTGGAGGAACTCGCCCCGCGCGCCATCTCCGGCGATATCAGCCGGGTGATCATCGAAACCACCGGGCTGGCTGACCCCGCGCCGATCATCGGCACCTTGCTCGGCATTCCGGATCTGGCACGGCATTTCCGGCTCGATGGCGTGGTGACAATGGTCGATGCCATGCACGGCCTCACCCAGCTTGCCGAGCACCCGGAAGCAGCACGGCAGGTGGCGATTGCTGATCGGCTGGTGATCTCGAAATCCGATCTCGCCGATCCGTCCTCATTGTTCGAGCGTCTGCATGAGATGAACCCGACAGCACGCATCGTGCTGGCAAAATCCGGCGCGGTCGCACCCGAGGACGTGCTCAATGCGGGTCTGTTCGGCGGCGGCGGACCGGTGACGGAAGCGGCTGACTGGCTCGGCGAGGCGAATTTCGACGATGATGGCCATGTGCATGCGAAAGAGCATCATCACGACCATCACCATCATGACGTCAACCGGCATGATGAGCGGATCCGCGCCTTCAGCTTCTGTTTCGAAAAGAAGCTGCACTGGCAAGGTTTTGGCACGTGGCTCGAAATGCTGGCCTCGACGCGGGGCGATCAACTGCTGCGGGTAAAGGGCATTCTCGATCTCGAAGGCCAGGATCGCCCGGTGGTGATCCAAGGCGTGCGGCAGTTTTTCCACCCGCCCGCCTTGCTGGAGGCGTGGCCCGAAGGCCAGAAGCGGCAAAGCCGGGTGGTGTTCATTGTGCGCGATCTGGAGCGTGCGGCGCTGCTGCGCGGGATCGAGGCGTTCGAGACAGCGGCTGCTTAGAGCAACGCCCGATCACATTGAACCGAAGAGGTTCAATGTGATCGAGGCTAAGTTGCTCTA
>CAITEF010000693.1 GCA_903891315.1 uncultured Rhodospirillales bacterium
TCCAGCGTCTCGGTCAGCGTGCCGATCTGGTTGACCTTCACCAGGATCGAATTCGCCGTCTTCTCCGCAATCCCGCGCGCCAGACGCTTCGGGTTGGTCACAAACAGATCATCACCCACCAACTGCACGCGGCCACCGAGCACCTCGGTCAGATGCTTCCAGCCCGCCCAATCATCCTCGGCCAGACCGTCCTCGATCGAGACAATCGGGTAACGTCCCACCAGATCGGCGAGATAGGCGACCATCTGGGCTGAATCGAATTTCTTGCCCTCGCCTTCCATGTCATAGACGCCGCCCTTGTAGAACTCGGTCGAGGCGCAATCCAGGGCGAGCGTGATGTCGTCACCCAGACGATAACCGGCCTTTTCAACGGCCTTGGAAATATAACCCAGCGCTTCATCCGCCGAGGACAGGTTCGGCGCAAAGCCGCCCTCATCGCCCACATTGGTGGAAAGCCCCGCGTCATGCAGCGCCTTCTTGAGTTGCATGAAGATTTCCGAGCCCATCCGGATCGCATCCGCCATCGTCGGTGCCGAGATCGGCTGGATCATGAATTCCTGGATGTCGATCGGGTTGTCGGCATGCTGGCCGCCATTGACGATGTTCATCATCGGCACCGGCAAAGTGCGGGCAAACACGCCGCCGACATAGCGATACAGCGGCAATTCCAGCTCATTCGCCGCCGCCTTCGCATTGGCGAGCGACACCGCGAGGATCGCATTCGCCCCCAGCCGCGCCTTGTTCGGCGTGCCGTCCAGCTCGATCATCGCCAAATCGACCGCCACCTGATCGGCCGCATCCAGCCCGCCGATGGTATCAAGGATTTCGCCATGCACATTGGCGATGGCGTGCAGCACGCCCTTGCCACCAAATTTCGTCTTGTCGCCATCGCGGAGTTCCACCGCCTCATGCGCCCCGGTCGAAGCCCCCGACGGCACAATCGCGCGGCCCATCGCACCGCTTTCCAGATAGACATCCACCTCCACGGTCGGATTGCCACGGCTGTCGAGAACCTGACGGGCGACGATATCGGAAATGGCGGTCATGTGGGGGCTCCGCTTCACGGTAAGGATGCGCGCGGGTTAGCACCGGATTGTCATATACGCCAGAGCGACAGCCGCGATGCTCGCGATATCGTCATTGCCCCCTCTTTCGACATTGCGAGGAAGCGAAGCCGACGTGGCAATCCATCGCGCCACAAGCCCAGCCGCCGCTTCGATAATTACCCGGAACGTTTGAATCGCCTCTCCAGATCACCCGCCAACCCCATTTTTGTGAATTCCGCCCACCGCACGGCCAAACCCCGCCAACGCGTCGCCAGACTCCGCCCTGATTCCGAAATCACGCCCCATCGAACCCGAGTTCGCGCAACTTCAAAACGCGGCGCAAACGCATCCCGCGCAACACGATCCGTCACCACTGCCCGCACCGGAGACGAACGCCGCGCCACCCGCCCAACCGGCGAGGCCACAATCAACATTTCGCGCCTCGGCGCAGCACCCGTCACCACCGGCAACTCACCCGCGCGAAACAGCGCCAACATCTGCTCAAGCTGCGCCATCACCTTTTCGATCCGGCGGAAAAACAGCAACACACACGCCGTCTCCCGCCGCACCATCCCCATCACGGCGAACAGCGCAGGCAACATCATCCGCAACCGCGCGGTGATCGTCTCAGATGAAGGGAAAATGAGAGGGAGTTCCATCCTCCATGAGACATCACATCAAGTGGTCGAGATCAAGAAAAATTCGCAAAAATAGGTGTTTTTCCCTAATCTCTACCACCAACACCTGTAGGGTGGGGCTCCTATGGGATCCTACCCTACGGCGTCGCTCAGCAATCGCCCCCTCCACTCCGTCACTGGAATCGCGGTGTTCGGAGACATGGTTTACA
>CAITEF010000694.1 GCA_903891315.1 uncultured Rhodospirillales bacterium
ATGCTCCACATTTAGCACCGCGCCGTCGCGCATGTAGATGTCATAACCGGGGGCATCGCCGCGCGCCATCGCCACGTAATTGCGGATTTTGCGCTTGATGGCGACATCGGTGACGAGGCCGTGACCGGTTTCTGGGTCCATGCGGGGCATATTGCCCGCATCCGGGTCGCCGTTGGGGTTGCCGTTGCGGACATCGAACAGGAAGACGAAATCATACCGGTGGGTGATGGGCGTGGTGGCGGGCATGGTTCAGTCCTCACTGCTTGAATCGGCGATGGCTTCGGCGGTCTCGATCTCGGCGGGCACGTCCTTTTTGCGGCGGAACACGTCGCGCTGGTGGTAGTAGCCGAGCGCGAACCGGCCCTGTTCCTCCAAGGGGAGCGTTTTCGGAAACGCGCCTTCCAGGCCGGAGGCGATGTCGGCGATATGGTCCTCAAACCATTCCGACAGCCCAGCGCCGATGCGCGAGCGGATGGTTTTGCTGTGATTGCGTGCGTTGCGCAGCAGTGATGGGAACACCAAGGCCGGGGTGGCTGATGCTGAGGCATAAAAGCGATCGCGAATGGTGGCGTTGCGCTGGCCGAGGGCTGACGCTTGCAGCCGCTCCAGCACGGAAAACAGCCGACCAAGGCGATAGGCTGGGTTCATACTGGTCAGGTCGAGTGCCACGGGAACGTCCTCCGAAATGAGACCCTTGCGGTGCAACCGGGCCAAGCAGGCTTTGAGGATCGCAACCCGCAGGTCGCTGACCTTCTCCAATGTCCGCCCGGTTTTGCTGTCCGTGCGATCCTGGTCAGCGCGGATGCGCAAAATGGTTTGGGTGAGCAGTGAGCGCGGATAGGCTTGGCCGGTCAGGATGGCGCGCATCAATTCGCCCTCCAGATGCTGCGGCACGTTCTCCGCCTTGCGCTGCGCGGCGAGTTCGTGGAGCAGCGCCCAAAGCGGCGGCGGCCAGAAATCGGGCTGGGGGTCGATGTTCAGATCGGCCCAGTGCTGCAAGAAATTCGCCGAAAATGCGTCCAGCGATTGTTCTACCCAGAACCGCACCGAGAGCCGGGCGGCATTGGGGCTGAGGCCGAGCACATAAACACGCGAGGCCGGGTCCAACTCGGGTGCTGCTTGGCGCAGCGGTTCGCCATTTTGCAGTCGCTGCATCCACTCGCGAACCTGTTTGGTCTCGGTGGCCTCGGTGGCTGGGGCTGGTGCGAAGAAATCGGCAACCAGCGCATCGGCTTTCGGCGTTTCTGCCCAGAACACCAAAGTGGTGCCGCCAAGCATCACGCGGTTTGGGTAATTGGGAAACCCCTTGGCGTTGGTGCCGGACGGGGTGAGCAGCGCGTTGAGGGCGGTTGTGTAGGCGAAGGCGGCTGCTTCGGAGACCGGCGCGTTTGCTCCTTGGATGTGGCCATATGACGTAAAGGCATCGAGGTTAAACGACACCAATGCAGCCCCCGATGACTGCCCGCCCGGCACGCCCTTGATGGACGGATGCAGTCGGGCGATAGGCCCAGTCTCCCCGGTGACGAGGCACATCCCGCTGTCCCCAGCATCTTTTGCCGCTGCTTCTCCGTGCAATGCGGCACGGGCGGCAGCGCGCTCATGGATGAACCGATCACCGTCCAGACGAAAGGCGATGTTCTGATCGAGCATTGCCGCCGCATGTTCCAACGCGTCGTAACGTGCCGGATCCCAATTTTGCAGGAACAACAGCAAGGCGCGGCATCCAGGGTCTGTGCTGGCTGCCAACAGCTTTTCATGACGCTCACGAAACGCGGCATGCTCTTTGGCCAAACGTTCACGGTCGCGGGCCTGTTTGGCCTCTGAGACCGTGGCGTCGGGTGCGGTGCGGCCCAACACGTAGGACGTTTTGTCCCAGAACACGCCACTGGCAACGCCCACCGTGCGCTTGGGCGCTTGCGGTGCGATGATGCTTTTGGGCCGTTTCTGCTTTCCGTCGCCGCTGCGCTCGTCCTGAACGGCGACAATCTCGCCCTCGGGGGTGAGCACGATGGTGAAGCTGATCTGGGCCGGTCCAAATCCTGGCACGGGGGCCAAGCCCTCCTCAGCCATCCGGTCATATCGTGCCGCCAGAGCGTGCAGGATGCTCATCCCACGATGCCCGGATCGGTGATGTCCGGCACCTCGATCACCCCGTCACGCATCGTGGCGCGAAAGAAGCGCGGCGTGGTGTCGCCATTGGGCGCAAAGTCGAAATCCAACGCCATCCATCCAAGATCGCGTTCGCCCATCAGGCTTTCATCCGGCGCTGGCGGCTCGCCGTCGAGCAAGGCGAAATCACAGGCAAATTCGCGCGTGCCAAGGTAAGGGTGGTGGAAATATTGTCCCTTCGCCGCCCGACGCCGGGCCATTTCCAAATGCTTGGCCACTGATTCAGACGGATCAGCCCGTCCCTTGGCGGTGAGCTCCACCCGAGCTTCGATAATATACGCCACGTCTTTCAGAAGGGTGGACGCGCGCTGTTGGCGATCTTCATCGACATGCATCGCTACACCCTGGGTGCTGCCAGCGCGCATCGCAGAAGCGACTTTCCCGGACGGCAC
>CAITEF010000695.1 GCA_903891315.1 uncultured Rhodospirillales bacterium
GGAATTGCGCCATTGGGTTGGCGCGATGGTGCGATTCCTGCGGAATTGGCACCCTACGAAACGGTAAAGTTAGACCAATGACCACCGCCCTGCCCCCAATCCTCCTCCTCGGCTTCGGCAAGATGGGCTCGGCGATGGCCGCGGGCTGGATCGCACGCGGCCTCGCGCCGTCTTTCGCCATCGACCCGGCTTTGCCCTCCTCGCCCGGCCCGGAATTGACGGTGATCGCGTCCGCGGCCGACTTGCCCGCCGATTTCCGGCCTGCTGCCGTCGTGCTCGCCGTCAAGCCGCAGATGGCAGCGGACGCCTTGCCCAGCGTGGCGCGCTTTCAGGACGCCGTGATGCTGTCGATCATGGCGGGCAAGACCATCGCAGGCTTGCGCAATGCTCTGGCGGGTGCGGCGGTGGTGCGCGCGATGCCGAACACGCCGGCGGCCATCGGTCAGGGCTTCACCGTCGCCTGCGCGGGCGACGGCGTCACCCAAGCCCAGCGCGAACTTTGCCACGCGTTGCTGCAATCGGTCAGCGAGGTCGATTGGGTTGAGAATGAAGGATTGATCGACGCCGTCACCGCCGTCTCTGGCGGTGGGCCGGCTTATGTGTTCCTGCTTGCGGAATTGCTTGAACAGGCGGCCGTCGAACAGGGCATTCCCGCCCCGCTCGCCCGCCGGATGGCGCGTGCCACCGTCTCGGGTTCCGGCGCGTTGCTCGCCGCCAGCGCCGAGGATGCCGCACAATTGCGGCGCAACGTCACCAGTCCAAAAGGCACCACCGAGCGGGCTTTGGCGGTGCTGATGGATCAGGCGGCGTGGCCGGAGGCGATTTCGCGCGCAATTGCCGCAGCCACCGCTCGATCCCGCGAACTCGCAGGCTGACAAATCGGACCCGAGCGCCTAACTTGATTTTATGGACGCTCACGACACAGCCCTGATCACCGCCGCGTTTTCGCTGATCGCTGAGCGAGGCTGGCACGGTCTGTCTTTGGCCGACGCCGCGCGCAAGGCCGGGCTCTCGCACGCCACCGCCCGCGCTGCCCTGCCAGATCGCTGCGCCCTGCTCACCCGTTTCGGTCGTCTGGCCGATCAGGCCGCCCTGGAGGGGGCGCTGACCGAGGGGCCGGTGCGTGATCGGATTTTTGACGTGGTGATGCGCCGCATCGATTTCCTGCAATCCCACCGTCCTGGCGTGCTCGCCCTGTTGCGCGACCTGCCGAGTGATCCGGCCAGTGCGCTGGTGGTTACGGTCGGTTTGCGCCGCTCCATGCGTTGGCTGCTCGATGGCTGCGGGATCGAGACCAGCGGGCTGCGCGGGCATCTGCGGGTGCATGGGATGGGGCTGATCTGGCTCGCAACCGTGCGGGCCTGGCGCGAGGATGGCAGCGAGGACCTCTCCACCACCATGGCCGCCCTTGATCGTGCGCTCAGCCGCGCCGGTCAGGCGGAGAACACCCTGGCCGACCTGCTCGGTCGCCAGAATAGCAAACCGGACGATGAGTCGACCGGCGACGTGCCTATGACTGAAGCAGAACTGCCGCCGGATACCGAAATGTGATGGTTGTGTTGCGTTGGGTCAAAGCCAATGCAGCGCGGATTGCAAGACTGTAGCCTGCACGGTGCCTGCCCCCTAGGTGAAAAGGACCGATCCAATGGCCGAGACACAGCCGAGCAATCCGTTTGCAGCCGCGATGAATCATGCAATGCAGGCAGCGGAGGATATGACCCGCATGCTCACCAACATCAAAATGCCCGGGGCAACCGGTGCGACCGAACTGATGGAAGCGCATAAGCGCAACCTCGAAGCGATGTCGGCGGCCAACCGCATCGCGCTTGAAGGTGCGCAGACCGTGGCGCGCCGTCACATGGAGATCGTCCAGCAAACGATGTCCGAATTGTCTGAAAACCTGCGCGCGATGGCCAGCATCGAAGCCCCGCAAGAGAAGGCCGCCAAGCAGACCGAACTTCTCAAGCAGACCTTCGAACATGCCGCGAGCAACACCAAGGAACTCGCCGACATGATCCAGCACGCCAACCACGAAGCCGTGGCGCTGCTGCAGAAGCGTTTCCAGGAAGCGATGGACGAAGCCAAGACGTTGCTTGAGCCGAAGAAATAATCCGTCTCGCACGGAATTTCGAAAACGGCGTGCCGGGCAGAACGCTCGGCACGCCGTTTTTGGTTTGAAATCGGGCACAAAAAAGGGGCCCATCAGGCCCCCTCAATTGTCGCACGGCTCACCTTGTCAGCAGGCAAGTCTCAATGCGTGGCGTAGCTGTTCCGACCAACAGCGTTGGCGACGCGGGACAGATCAGTGTGCGAAACACCCAGTCTCTGCACGATTCCAGCAGCGCGGCTGGCGGGCATGCGGCGACTGATGGGCGCGTGCTCAACTGGTGCCCGGTAATCCCCGAGATATGTCTGTCGCACCGCAACAGGTGCCATGGGTATGGCGTTCTGGCGTTCAATTTGATCGATCTGTTCGACCAAAGCGCGAAGACCGGCGAGAAGAGAATGGCTCTGCATCTGTTTCAACTCCTGCAATGCTGACATCACTGCGGTGAGCTGAATGTGAAGGATAATGTCGTAATTTGTTAATCACAGATTGATGA
>CAITEF010000696.1 GCA_903891315.1 uncultured Rhodospirillales bacterium
CACAACGCGGCCACCATCGGTCTTGGCGTCGAGTTGCCAGCCCAAGGTTGCCTGTTGCTCGGCGCGTTCGATCACCTGTTCATAGGCGTTCGAGGCCTCAAATCCGCCGCGCACCGTGTCACCCGGAAAAGTGTGCAGGGCGTAGTAGATCATCACCATATTGACGACGACGATCAGTCCCAATGCGCCCAGCGAGGCCACCGGGAACCAGCGCCACGGCGAGTTTTGTTCGTTGATGTCTGACATTTCAATGCACCCCCTCAGAAGCATTGTGGCGTTCACTCGCAGCAGACCCCGGCCCGAGGAACACGGCATGATAGCTCGTGTGCTCGTTGGTGGTCTCGTTGCGCAAGGCGAAGTCGAACGTGGTGGACGAACCGTGATCCGGTGCCATCAGCAGAATGCGGAAACTGCCCACCTGATCCGGTCCGACGCTCAGATGCAGATCGCGCAGCCGGTCGTCATGCCGATCCGACAACGCCATTGTCGCATCGTCCAGCCCGGCCAAGCCGAGATGGAAGACGGCTTCCTCATGCGTTTTGTTGGTGATCTTGATCGTATAGCCGTTGCGGATCGAACCATCTGCGATGCGCACGAAGAGCGGGGCACGGTCTTGCAGCACCGAGAGATTGACCAGTGGGCGGTTGGTCAGGGCGATGACCATGATCGTCATCGCAACACTCATGGCGGCAAAGTAGATGATTGTGCGGGCGCGGAAGAAATGCGTGGGCAGATGCAGTCCGTTCGCCTTGGCCGCCTGACGTTCCAGCGTGTCCCATGCGATCAGCCCGGTCGGGCGGCCCACCTTCTTCATCGCCATGTCGCAGGCATCGATGCAAAGACCGCAGCCGATGCACGGCAATTGAGGTCCTTCGCGGATATCGACGCCGGTTGGGCAGGCGGTGATGCACCCGCCGCAATCGATGCAGTCGCCGTATTGAATGCCGCTGGTGTTGTTCTTCTGCGCCTTCAGATGGCCACGGGTCTCGCCGCGCCATGACCGATAGGTGACGATGAAGCTCTGCTCATCGAGCATCGCCGACTGAAAGCGTGGCCACGGGCACATATAGGTGCAGACCTGCTCGCGCGCCCATCCGGCCAACAGATAGGTGGTCGCGGTGAACAGGAAGGTGAAGCCGTAGACTGCCGAGCCCGCCTGGCCGTGCCAGAACCGGCCGACGATGGTGGGCGCGTCGAGATAGTACATGATCCACGCGCCACCGGTCCAGAACGCGATGCCAATCCAGATGATGTGTTTGAGGCCCTTGCGCCAGACCGTGTCCAACGTGGTCTTTTGCTGGTCGCGCCGCATGCGCTCGTTGCGATCACCCTCGATCAGGCGTTCGACGAGCATGAACAAATCAGTCCACACCGTCTGCGGGCAGGCGAAGCCGCACCAAATTCGGCCAAACAGCGAGGTGACCAGGAACAGCCCAAGGGCTGCCATGATCAGCAGGCCGGTGAGGTAATAGATATCCTGTGGCCAGAACTCCAGATTGAAGATGTAGAAGCGGCGGTCATAGATATCGAGCAGCAATGCCTGGTTCGGCTGCCCTGGTCCGCGATCCCAGCGGACCCAGGGCAGTGCGTAGTAGACCGAGAGGCAGAGGCCCAAGACGAGCCATTTCAGCGTGCGAACCTTGCCATAGACGGTCTTGGGATAGACCTTCTTGTGGTCCTCGAAATACTGCATGAAGCCTTCTTCTTCCGTCGAAGGTATTTCAGGCTTTGTCTTGTCAATATGGGTCATCGCGACTTCCCCTCGCTCCATCATGCCCTCCCGCCCTCATGGCAAGACTGGATGGAGACGTGCCTCCGAAAGAGGCGGGGTGCGCTGCACCCCGCCAGAGTGGCGAACCGCACATGGTCCGCCTTGGTCATCACTCGCCGCCGCCAAGGTCGTGCACATAGATTGCCACGCTCTTGATCGTCGCCGCGTCCAGACGGGTGTTCCAGTTCGGCATCACGCCCAGATGCGGAGTGATGACCTGTTTGACGATCGACTCGCGGGTGCCACCGTTGAGATGGACCTTCGAGGCAAGACGGGGAGCGCCGACTTCACGGTTGCCTTCGCCCTTGTCGCCATGACAGGCCGCGCAATTGGTCGCGTACAGTGCCTCACCGGCCTTGATGGAGGCTGGTGTGGCGTCCTTGTCCTTCAGGCCGAAATACGCGGTCTCCACGTAATCAGCGACCTGCTGGATTTCAGCCGGCTTGAGCAGACCATCCGCCCCGAACTTGGGCATCTGGCTGTCACGCGCTTGATCGAGCCCGCTGCGGATCCCGTAGGTCAGCGTCTGCTGGATATCTTCCAGCTTGCCGCCCCAGATCCACGCGCCTGCTGCCAGCGCCGGATATCCGACCTGACCCGAACCACCAGCGCCGTGGCAGGGCTGACAGTTGTTGGCAAAGGTGAGGCGACCGGCGGTTTGTGCAGCGGCGAGGAGTTCCGGGTTCTTGCGGATATCGTCAAACGAGGCCGAACCCACCTTGCTCATCATCACGTTGCGCTGTGCTTGCACTGCTTTGACGTCGGCCGCCACCTCGTCACGAGTGGAGAAGCCGATCAGGCCGTGGAAGTAGCTTTTGCCGTAGGGGATCGCAGGATACAGCACGAACATCACCAGCGCCCAGATCGTGCAGGCGATCCAGGTGTAGAGCCACCATTTCGGCAGCGGCGTGTTGAGTTCCTTCAGACCGTCCCATTCATGGCCGGTGGTCTCAGTACCCGTGACATGGTCACGTTCAATATTGGATGCCATGGATCAGCCTCCTTGCCGATCGTCGTCGAAGGGGATGTGGCCGAGCTTTTCGAGCGATTCCTTGCGGCTCGGCCAATAGATGGTGATGAAGAGGCCGACGAAGACGATCGTCATCGCCACCACCCCGTAATGCCGCGCCCAGGCGGCGAGAGAGACGAGGTCGGTCATTGCTGGAGGTTCTCCGCACTTGGATCGGCGAAATCGACCATCGTGCCAAGCACCTGCAGATAGGCGACCAACGCATCAAGCTCGGTGACCGACTTGCCGTTGCCCGGCACCGCGATTGCCTTCGGATAACGTTTGACCAGCGCATCCGTGTCAGCACCCGGCGTGGCCTGGGCTTCCAAGTCAGCCTTGGCGTTGGTGACTTCGTCATCCGAGTACGGAACACCCACGATCCGCAGGGTCTTCAGCTTCTCGGCGATGTTGCCATAGGCCAGCGGGGTTTCGGCCAGGAAGGCGTATTTCGGCATCAGGCTTTCCGGGACCAGCGATTGCGGGTTGATCAGATGCCCGTAATGCCAATCGTTGGAATACTTGCCGCCAACGCGTGCCAGATCCGGCCCGATGCGGCGCGAGCCCCATTGGAACGGGTGGTCATACATGCTTTCAGCCGCCAGCGAGTAGTGGCCGTAACGCTCCACTTCGTCGCGCAGCGAGCGGATCATCTGGCTGTGGCAAAGGTAGCAGCCCTCACGCACATAGATGTCGCGCCCAGCCTGTTCGAGCGGTGAGTAGGGGCGAACCCCTTTCACGTGCTCGACCGTGGTCTCGATGGTGAACAAAGGAACGATCTCGACGATACCGCCGATTGAGATCGTCAGGAGGGCGAGGATGAGCAGCACATAGGCGTGCTTCTCAATCGACGCATGGGAAAAACGACCGGCCATCGGATTACTCTCCCGCCACGGCGGCGGCGTACGGCAGCGCGGACGCTGCCGGGCGCGGGCCACGGATGGTCATGATCATGTTGTAGGCCATCAGCAGCGCCCCGGAGAGGAAGCACAGACCACCGACCAAACGGATGATGTAGAAGGGGTGGACTGCAACAACCGCCTCGACGAACGAGTATTGCAGGAACCCATTGGCATCATAGGCGCGCCACATCAGGCCATCCATGATACCGGCGACCCACATCGAGCAGATGTAGAACACGATGCCGAGGGTGGCGATCCAGTAATGCCAAGCGATCAGCTTCACGGAATACATCGACTCACGCTTCCATAGCTGCGGGATCAGGTAATACATCGCGCCGAAGCTGATGAAGCACACCCAACCCAAAGCCCCAGAATGCACGTGGCCAAAGCCCCACTCGGTGTAGTGCGACATCGAGTTCACCCCGCGGATCGACATCACCGGGCCTTCGAAGGTGGACATGCCGTAGAAGCCCACTGCCGTCACCGAGAAGCGCAGGCCAGGATCGGTGCGCAGCTTGTCCCACGCGCCCGACAGCGTCATGAGGCCGTTGATCATGCCACCCCAGGACGGCATCCACAGCATGATCGAGAACGCCATGCCGAGCGTCTGTGTCCAATCCGGCAGAGCCGTATAGTGAAGGTGATGCGGACCGGCCCAGATATAGAGGAAGATCAGCGACCAGAAATGGAACACTGACAGACGATACGAATAGACCGGACGATTGGCCGCCTTCGGGATGAAGTAATACATCATGCCGAGGAAGCCAGCGGTGAGGAAGAAGCCCACCGCATTGTGGCCGTACCACCACTGCACCATCGCGTCCTGCGTGCCGGAGAAGGCCGAGTAGGATTTGGCGCCGAAGAACGACACCGGCACGGACATGTTGTTGCCCAGATGCAGGATCGCCACCGTCAGGATGAAGGCCATGTAGAACCAGTTGGCGACATAGATATGCGGCTCGCGGCGGAGCAGCACGGTTCCGATGAAGACAATGGCGAACAGCACCCAAATCAGCGTCAGCCACAGATCGA
>CAITEF010000697.1 GCA_903891315.1 uncultured Rhodospirillales bacterium
CGAGGGCAACAGGCGCGACGCGGACATAATCCGCCTCAGCATAGCCGAGCCAGCCCTGCACCGGTTTCGGACGGCCCCATTCGTACCACGCCCCCACGCCCACGGCGGCAAGCAGCGGCACGGCCAGAAACAAGCGTGGATTCATCGTGGAGCCTCCGGGGCAAGGGCACGCAGGAACATGTCGAGATGGGTGGCAAGCACCGTGCGGTGGTCGAAGGCGACGTTGCCGTGGCGGCCGATGGAGTGTTTCCACAGCAGCATCATCAACACGGGGCCGACGAAGACCGGCATCAGGTCCACAGCCGGAATGTCGCGGAACTCGCCGCGCACCACGCCACGTTGCAGAATGCTGCTGAACAACCGCAGCCCACGGGCGACGACCTCATCGGCATAGAAGCGCGCGATCTCAGGAAAATTGCCGGATTCCGACAGAACCAGCTTGGGAATGCCGCCAAGTTCGCTGTCCATCACCTGCTCGAAGCGGATGGCGATACCTCGCAGAAGATCGACGCTCGGTCCTTGATAGGAATCCACAATCGCCTCGAACCGTGCGAGCACCGGCAGCAATTCCTGCCGCACCACGGCCTCAAACAGCGCGTTCTTGTCGGCAAAATAGAGATAGACTGTGCCCTTCGAGATTCCGGCCCGCGCTGCCACGTCATCGAGTTTGGTGGCCGCGAAGCCGCGTTCGGCGAATTCCGAGAGGGCGGCCGCGATGATTTCACTCGGCCGCGCGTGCTTGCGTCGGCTGCGTCTCGGGGCGGTTGGGGACTGCTCCAGTGTCATGCAGGCAGAATAACTGACTGATCATTCATTAACCGTGCAAAGAACGCGGCTCATGGATGCTGGAACAACATTACTGACCGGGAAGTCAGAAACGTGAGTCGCGTCGCGTGTCAATGCCGCAGGAATTGCACCGATGGGCTGACGGGACGGCGCAATTCCTGCGGAATTGACACCCTACGTGATGGTCAATCGCGGGCTTACAAATGCGTCCAGATCGCCACCTGGAAACAGATACGCCGCCACACCAGCCGCCTCGGCGGCGGCCAAATCGGTGGGCTGATCGCCGACCATCAGGCAGCGCGTCGGGTCGAGTTGCCAATGATCGATCAGATCGAGCAGCATCCCCGGCCCTGGCTTGCGCCAAAGGTGTTCGCGCCGATAGGCCGCGAGCTTCGCTTCGGGATGGGTGGGCGCATAGCGCAGATCGTCAATTGTCGCCCCAGCCGCCCGCATTTCGTCAGCAACCCATTCCATCAACGCCGCGAACTCGGCCTCGGAGTAGAGGCCGCGCGCGATGCCGGATTGGTTGGTGACGATGAAGACATGCCAACCCGCATCCACCGCACGCCGCACGGCATCCTTGGCACCTTGGATGAATTCGAAGCGATCGCGGCTGCCGACATAGCCGTGGTCGTGGTTGATCACCCCGTCGCGGTCGAGAAACAGCGCGCGGCGGTGCAGCTTGGCCGGGATCTCGGTCTGCGCGCGTTCGAAATCCGCCGGAATGCCGATATCGATGAAATACCCCTCCGCCACCGTCCCGCGCAGCCGACCGGCGGCAGCAAGCCCCGGCAGCACGTCGCGTTCCAGCGAGCAGACCGGCGTGATCGCATCGAGCACCGCGCGGCCCAACAGATAGACCCCCGCGTTGATCGTCCCCGGCGATCCCGGAGTTGGGCGTTCGAGGAAGCCGGCGATCCGGTCACCTTCCAGCTCCGCCACCCCGTAGCGTGACGCATCCGGCAGGCGGCGCAGCAGCATGCGCCCGGCGATCTCCGCCGGGTCGGACGCGGCGGCGGCGAGCATGTGGGCGAGGTTGGTGTCGAGCCAGGAATCGCCGTTGCAGAGCAGGAAACGCTCAGCCAGCAAGGCGCGTGCATGATACAGCGCGCCGCCAGTGCCCGCCTGCACCGGCTCACGCGCGCAGATCACGCGCATCGGCTTCGGCAGCGTCGCCACGATTGCGGGCAATGCCTCCTCGACCTTCTCGCCGAGATGGCCGGTGAGCAAAAGGGCCTCCTCCACCCCAAAGCGGCACAGCTCTCGCAGCACCCAGGCGAGAAACGGCCGATCTCCGCACGGCAGCAGCGGCTTGGGCGTGTTGGCGGTGAGCGGGCCGAGCCGCGTGCCCAGGCCGCCGACGAGCACAGCCGCCTGACGAATGGTGGAGCTGCGCTGCGTCGTCATTCAGGCGGGCGGGAACATGGTGCGCTCAACCAGCGCGCAGACGATATGGGCCGCCGTGATATGGATCTGCTGGATGATCGCCGTCCGCCCAGACGGGGCGGCGAGCGTGTGTTCGCAGAGTTCGTGCATTGGCGTGTTCGGATGATTGCCGGTGAAGCCCATGTTGATGAGCCCGCGCGCCTTGCCCGCCTCCAACGCCCTCAGCACGTTGGGCGAGGACCCCGAGGTCGAGATGCCGAGCAGCACGTCACCGGGTTGGCCGAGGGCACGCACCTGACGTTCGAAGACGAATTCATAGCCGTAATCATTGCCGACCGCCGTCAACACCGACGTATCGACGGAAAGCGCAATCGCCGCCAAAGGCGCGCGGTCATACATCAGACGGCAGACAAATTCGCCAGCGATGTGCTGAGCATCCCCGGCACTGCCGCCATTGCCGCAAAGCAACAGCTTGCCGCCATCGCGCAGGCTGGTGCAGATGGTCTCGGCCATGTTGTGCATGGTGCGGGCGAATGCGTCGTCGCTGCGGAACGCGTCGAGTGCGGCGGCTGATTCGCTCAAATAGGTTTGGATGAAATCCGTCATCTCATACTCTCCCGCCATATGGCGCGTGGCGACTAAAACAGCTTCCAGCCTTCGCTGCCGTGGCCGGTGATATGGCAGGTGGTCGTCCGCCCGTCCAGCTTGGCAAGCGTGCGGATCACATCCACCCGCCGCTGCGGATCGACCAGGAAGGTGACAAACCCGCCGCCGCCCGCGCCGGACACCTTGCCCGCGCGGGCACCGGCTGCCATGGCGGATTGAACAACGTGATCGATCTGCGAGGTCGAGACGTTGTCGGCCAGACGCTTCTTGGCATCCCAGCTTTTGCGCATGCAGGAGGCCAGCCGGTCGAAATCACCGCGCAGCAGACACTCTTTCATCAGGAATGCGTCCGCCTTCAACTCGTGCATCGCCTCCAGAGTGGTGCCGGAATGGCGGCGCAGATTGGCGGTCTGCTCGGCGATGATGGTGGCCGAGGAGCGCGACGTGCCGCTGTCGAACAGCACCAGCGACGTCTCCAGCTCTGACATGATCCAATTCTTCACCCGCAGCGGGTTGACGATCACCCGATCATCAGCCTGGAACTCCATGAAGTTCACGCCGCCAAATGTCGCCGCATACTGATCCTGCCGTCCGCCACCGAGACCGGCGTCGATGCGCTCGATCTCGAAGGCCAGATGCGCCACTTCGTATTCGCCGAGCGGCAGGTTGAGCCATTCGACAAAGGCCTGGATCAGTGAGACCACCATCGTGCTCGACGTGCCGAGGCCAGAGCCGGGCGGGGCGTCGCAGAAGCTGGTCAGCCTGCAGGGCAGCGGTCTGCCGCCGTTGAAGTCTCGTACGATGCGGCGATAGACCGCGCGGTGCAGGATCAGCGGGTCGGCGATTTCCATCGCGTCTTCGGCATCGGCCTCGAATTCGCGGTCAAGATCGGCGGCGCGGAAATGCACCCGTCCGTTATCGGCGGGCTCCAGGATGGTGTAGGCGTAAAGGTCGATGGTGGCATTGAGCACCGCCCCGCCATACTCGTCGCAATAGGGCGACACGTCGGTGCCGCCGCCCGCCAGCCCCAGACGCAACGGCGCGCGGGAGCGGATAATCACGCGGCGTGGACCGGAGTTGGAGACAGCAACGCGTCAAAGCCACGCAGTTTTTCCGCCCAAATGAAGCTGGCGACAATCCGCGCGCGGGCGGCATCCCCAACGCCGGGGGCTCCGGTTTCGATCACGCGGATGCAGGCTTCGGCAAACGCCTCTACGCCATCCGCCAGCAAGACCTCACTGCCCGGTTCGGCCGCGATGCCGGTGAGCGCGTCGCTGGTCACCACGGTGGGCCGCGCCATCGCCATCGATTCGAGCACCTTGTTCTGAATCCCGCGCGCAATCTGCATCGGTGCGACACCTGCCGTCGCATGGGCGAGATAGGGCCGCACATCCGGCACCCGACCGGTGACGAACACGCCGGGCATGGCGGCCAAGGCGGAGACTTCGGGGGACGGGCTGGAGCCGACAATGTGGAACTGAGCGTCGGCGTGGCGTGCGCGGATCAATGGCAGCATGGCCTCGGCGAACCAGCGCACCGCATCGACATTGGGCTTGTAGTCCATCGTGCCGGTGAAGACGAAATTGGCGCGGTCGGTGGCGTAAGGCGCATCGAACGCCAATTGGGGGTCGAAATAGACGTGATCGACCCCGCTGCCGATGCCGCGGATTTTGCCCGCATGTTCGGGATGCTGCTCGGCGAACAACGCGGCCTCCTCGTTGGAGACGAAGGTGCTCCAGTCGCATTCGCGCGCAATCCGCGCCTCCAATTCGGCGGTCTTTTTCCATTCACGGCGATGGACGAATTTCATCGGCCCGGACCCGGCCTCGGCATAAGCGCGCCATTTTTCCGAATCGACATCGGCGAGATCACAAATGCTCACCCGCTCATCACCGAGCAGATCCAGCACATAGGGCGCCATGTTGGACGAGCAGATGAAGATGACCTCGGGTTTTACGTTGGCAATCACCTGCTTGATCCACGTGGCGAGCCCATCATCATGGTAAAACGTGACACTCAGTGGCTCGCCGGTCAGCAGGCCGCGCAGGCAGGTGATGCGGGCACGTTTGCGGTCGAGATGGGCGAAATAGGAGTTCTTGCAGATCGCGGCGACCGTCGGCTCGTGCTCGTGGTCGCGCGGATCATCGACCAGACAGCCGAGATGGACGTCATAGCTCCGGGCGAGATGCCGGAGAATCTGCAAAGGACGAATCTTCTCGCCCTTGATCGGCGGGTAGGGGATTCGTTGCGTCAGAAACAGCAGACCAGCCACGATGCGACCCCGCGAGAAGCGAGCGGCAGATAATGTCCGCCGCCAAGATGTGTCAACGGCGCTTGCCTACCAATTCGGCCAGCCCCGAATCCGATATGCTTCCTGCGCGGCGGTGGGCTGGCGCGGTCCATCCGCCACGCCGGTCAGCTTCGTGCCGAAAGCTTCGGGGTTGCGCCAACACTCCACCACACCGAGGCTGCGGGTGCAAAAAGGTGGCTCCTCCCAGGGCGGTGGCTCGGGGCGGCAATAACTCTGCCCCTTTTCCATCCGCACCAGCGAACAATCCCGCCCCGAGACCAGCGAAATCAGCGCGTCCGGCGCGGTCCGACCCAGCGCCGGGACGGTGGCAAGGCTCGCGGCGGCGGCGAAATTGACGCCGGGCGCGGTCGCTGCCCCGCATCCGGCGAGCAGCAGCATGCTCAGCACCGAGGGCACGACCGCACCAATTCCGAGGGAAATCCGCATCAGCAGGGCCATGCGGGGAGACTGTCAGACAAAGCCTGCCAAAACTTTAACCAAACTGGCATCAGGGCGGTTTGCTCCAAAGCCACCCGGCGGCTATGGTCCGGCCCTCATTTGCACCTGCCGGAACAAAGAACGCCCGTGCCCGATATTTTCGACGAGGTATCAGAAGACCTCCGCGCCGACCGCACCCGTGCCCTGATGCGCCGCTATGGCGGCTGGCTGATCGGTGCTGCCGTGGCGGTGGTGATCGCAACCGCAGGCTGGGAAGCCTGGAGTTCTCATCATAAGGCGGCCGCCGATGCCGAGGCCGCCAAGTTCCTCGCCGCTGCCGAGATTGCCGACGGTCCGGCGGATAAGAAACGCGACGCGTTGCCGATCTTCCTGGAGATCGCGCAGAACAGCACCAGCGGCTATCGCACCCTCGCCCGTCTGCGCGCCGCCGCCGTACTCGCCGACACCAACGATCTACCGGGCGCGCTGGCGCAGTGGGACGCGGTCTCCGCCGACAGCACCGCCGACAAGACGTTGCGCGAGTTCGCCGACCTGCAATGGGGGCTGCACCAGATCGACAACGGTGATCCGGCAACGGTGCAGACCCGTCTGCAGCGTCTGACCGGTGCCAATGGCGCTTGGAAGGCACTGGCGCTGGAGGGCGAGGCGATGCTCACCTTGCGTCAGGGCCAGACCGACCGCACGCGCGATCTTCTGAAGTCTTTGCTCACCGATCCCAACACGCCCGAGACGGTGCGTGCTCGCGCCAACGCCTTGCAGTTGCAGTTGGGCGGCTGAGCATGCGCCGTATTTCCACGACAACCTCCGACCACACGGGGCACGCCGCCATGACCGATCTCTCGCGCCCGAAGCTGACCCGCCGCCTCGCTTTGCTGGCCCCGCTGGCTATGGCGGGCTGCTCGACGATTGAGGACGTGTTCGTCGACATCCCCAAGCCGCCGGTCCCCGGCATCCGCGTCCCGGTGATCGCGTCCACGCGCGGTCTCGTGGTCGACAACCCGCGTGGCATCAAGGTGCGCTTGCCGCCGCCGACCGGTCGCGACAATTGGCCGCAGCCCGGCGGCAGCGCGTCGCATGAAGGCGGTCACGTCCAGGTCGCCGACCAGCTCAACCAGGCTTGGTCCGTCAGCATCGGCAAGAGTGGTGGTTATCGCCGCAAGATTCCGGCGTCCCCCGTTGTGTCCAATGGTCTTGTGTTCACCATCGACCCGAACGGTCTGGTTGCCGCCTTTAATCTGTCGGACGGCAAAAAGGTGTGGGAATTCGACACCACGCCGGAAGACGACGACAACAGCAATATCGGCGGCGGCATCTCGGCTGATGGCGGCGTTGTCTATATCGCCAGTGGGCGCGCCGAGGTCATCGCGGTGGACGCCAGCACTGGTGCCGTGAAGTGGCGCCAGAAGGTGATCCGCTCCGGGCGCGCGGGCCCGACGATTGCGGATGGCAAGCTGTTCGTCTCGTTGCTCGGCAACGCCATCGTCTGCCTCAATGCCGCCGACGGAAAGCGGATCTGGTCGTATCAGAGTGAGCAGAACACCACCGGCATGCTCGGCCTGCCCTCGCCCGCCTATGCGGACGGTCTGCTGGTCGCGGGCTTCGGCACCGGGCAGCTCGTGGGCCTGCGCGCGACAACCGGGGCCGTTGTGTGGCTCGACTCGCTGGCTTCGACCCGCAGTGAAAATCCTGGCGATCTTTCCGCCATTCACGGCCTGCCGGTGATCCAGGACGGGCGCGTCTACGCCGTCAGCATGGGCGGATTGATGATCGCGCTCGATCTGCGCTCCGGTCGTCGCCTGTGGGAGCGCGACATCGCCTCCGCCGACACGCCTTGGATGGCCGGCGGCTTCCTGTTCGTGCTCAGCTCCGACGCGCAGCTCACCGCGATTGATCGTATCGATGGCTCGGTGATCTGGGTGACGCAGCTCGAAAAATGGGTGAACAAGGAAAGGAAGCGCGACGCGATCTTCTGGACCGGACCGGTTTTGGCGGGTGATCGTCTGGTGGTGATCGCCAGCACGTCTGTCGCCCAGGCGGTAAGCCCCTATACCGGCGAAGTGATTGGCGAGCAGGCACTCTCTGGCCCCGCTGCGGTGGCACCTGTGGTCGCGGGCGGCACGCTGTTGGTGCTGACCGAAGACGGCAAGATGCTGGCGCTGCGCTGACACAGAGAATGAACCCCACCGTCGTCATCGCAGGCAGGCCGAACGTCGGCAAATCCACGCTGTTCAACAAACTTGTCGGACGGCGGCAGGCGATTGTCGCCGACACGCCCGGCGTCACCCGTGACCGCAAGGAAGGCGAGGCGATGCTGCGCGGCCGCTTGGTGCGGCTGATCGACACCGCAGGGCTGGAAGAGAGCGATCCCGAGAGCCTGTATGGCCGGATGCGCGCCTCCTCTGAGCACGCGGTGCGCGAGGGCGATCTTGTGCTGTTCGTGGTGGATGCCCGCACCGGCATCACCTCGGCGGACGAGCATTTCGCCGCATGGCTGCGCCGTCAGGGCACGCCGATCTTGCTGGTGGTCAACAAGGCCGAGGGGCGGGCTGGCTCCAACGCGGCGCTAGAAGCCTATAGTCTCGGCCTCGGCGACCCGGTGGCGGTCTCGGCGGAACATGGCGACGGTCTGGCTGATCTGATGCTGGAGATCGCCGAACGACTGCCAGAGGAACAAGCACCCGATCCGGATGAGGCCAATCCGCTCAAGCTCGCCATTGTGGGCCGCCCGAATGCCGGGAAATCAACCCTGCTCAACCGCATGCTCGGAGAGGAACGGATGATCACCGGCCCCGAGCCAGGCCTGACGCGCGATTCGGTGGCAGTGCGGATCACTGACAAGGATGGTACGCCGATCCAACTCGTCGACACCGCCGGGCTGCGCCGCAAGGCGCGTATCGAGGAGGAGTTGGAAAAGATGTCGGTCTCCGCCTCCATCGAGGCGTTGAAGATGGCCGAGGTTGTGGTGCTGACCATCGATGCGGTTGAGGGCATTCACGATCAGGATTTGCAGATCGCCCGCCTGATCGAGCGCGAGGGACGCGCTTGTGTGCTGGCGTTGAACAAATGGGACGCGGTGGTGGATCGCAACGCCACCCGCAAGGCGATCTCGGACCGACTGGAGACCTCGCTCGGCCAGATGAAGGGCATCCCGGTGGTGACAATGTCGGCGATGACCGGCCAGGGCGTGGACAAGCTGCTGCCCGCCGTGCGCGCCGCGCATGAAATTTGGAATCGTCGGGTTGCCACGGGGGCGCTCAACCGCTGGTTCGAGCACGCCCTCGAACGCCATCAGCCGCCGCTGGTCGAGGGCCGCCGCCTGAAACTGCGCTATGCGACGCAGGCGAAATCGCGTCCGCCGACCTTCATTTTCTTTGGCACCCGCGCGGAACAGACGCCGGAAGATTATCAGCGGTATTTGTCGAATTCGTTGAGAGAGCAGTTTGATCTGCCGGGCACCCCGATTCGGCTGCTGTTCCGGGGAAGCACCAATCCGTTTGCCGAGGGCTGATCGCTTCGCCCGCAATAACCGGCTTGCCAAAACGTTAACTTTCCAACAGCCTGCCCCGCACAAGGCACGCGAACAATCGCGTGTCGTCAGGGGGAAAATGTCATGACTGAAATCGAAGGGCGTACCATTGGCAAAGTGATGGCGCGGCTCGTGCCGTTCCTGATCATTTGCTATTTTGTGGCCTATCTCGACCGGGTGAATGTGGGCTTCGCCAAGTTGACGATGAACAAGGCTCTTGACCTGACCGAGACTATGTACGGGTTCGGGTCGGGTATCTTCTTTGTTGCCTATTTCATCTTCGAGGTTCCATCGAACCTGTTTCTAGAAAAATTCGGCGCTCGTCGTTGGATTGCCCGTATCATGATCACCTGGGGCATCTTGTCCGGATCGATGGCGGCAATTCCTTATTTGTCGGCAGCGACGGGCATGTCCGGCGAATACACTTTCTACACCATCCGCGTTCTGCTCGGGATTGCCGAAGCGGGCTTCTTCCCAGGGATCATCTTCTTCCTCACGCTATGGTTCCCGAACGTTTATCGCGGTCGGATCATCGGTATGTTCATGGCCGCGATTCCGATGTCGTCCGTGCTGGGTGCGCCGCTTTCGGGCTATTTGCTGGGGATGGACGGCATAGCCGGGCTGGCTGGTTGGCAGTGGCTGTATATCGTCGAAGCCGCCCCTGCGCTGGTTCTGGCCGTGGTGGTGCTGAACTATCTCACCGACCGCCCGGCCGACGCGCATTGGCTGCAACAGGATGAGCGGACGTGGCTTGCCAACCGTCTCAGCTCCGAACAAACGCACCGCGAGAGCGTGCATGGCATGTCGGCCCTTCAGGCTCTGCTGAACCCACGCGTGCTGGCGCTGGCGATGGTGTATTTCGGCGCGGTGGCATCGAATTACGGCATCGGCTTCTTCCTGCCGACCATCGTCAAGGCATTCGGCCTGTCCAATGCGACGACCGGTTGGGTGGTGGCAATTCCCTACGCGGTGGGCGCGGCTGGGATGATCTGGTGGAGCAAACGGTCCGACGTGAAGTTGGAACGCCGCAACCACGCGGCAATCGCGCTTGGGGTTGCCGCCGCTGGCATCGTGCTGGCGACGCTGACCGAAGATCCGTTGATGAAGATGATGGCCTTCTCGTTCAGCGCCTTCGGGGTGTTCGCGGTGCTTCCGGTGTTCTGGACGCTGCCGACCGCCTTCCTGTCGGGTCCGGCAGCGGCGGCGGGCATTGCCGCGATCAACTCCATCGGCAACCTCTCCGGCTTTGCCGGGCCGTTCGCGATGGGCGCGATCAAGGACTCGACCGGCAGCTTCAACGGCGGCCTGTTGTTGATCGCCGCCTTTGTGGTGCTGGCGATGGTGATCGTGCTGCTGCTCGGCCACGACACGTCGCTGGAGAAGGCTCCGGTGGCGAACAAGATGGCGGCCGACTGACGCGTTTGGGTGCGGCGAGGTGGGATTGGTCCCGCCTCGCCGCATCGCCTTGATCCGATGACGGGCCTGCCGCATGGCCCGATGCAGAGAAATTTGTCTCCGAACGTCATCAAACCGACGTTGCAGTTGCGGCCAATCCGTTATTCCCATATCTCCAACCTGAGCCCGCCCGAAATGTCGGTGCGAGTCTGGCTGTGCATCTGGTGGAGACGGTCGATCATGCTAAAACTCACTCGCGCCTGCGTTGTCCTGTCGCTGGTCGTGCTGGCAGCCGGGTGCGCACGCCAGGAAGAACTGGTGATGGTTGACCCGCGCACCGGTGTTAAGGTCATCTGCGTGCTCGACGACTCGAACAGCACCAAAACGAATATCGGCGCCGTGCGTCAGGCCTATACCTGCATCGACGAGTTGCAATATTACGGCTTCCGCGACGAGCAGTTGGTCAACCCGACCAACTGAAAATTGAACCGAACTTCTGCCTGATCTCGCGTCATCCTGAGCAAAACGCCAGGATGACCGTGGCAGAGAGCTAGACCTGTTCGCGTTCCTCGCCAAACTCAACGTCTCGATGCACGTGGACGGACATCAGGATTCCCATCCCGATCATCACCGTCAGCATCGCGGTGCCGCCATGTGAGACCAGCGGCAGCGGGACGCCGCCGACTGGGATGGCACCGGTTACCATCGCGATGTTGACCAGAACATACATGAAGAAATTCATGCTCAGGCCGAGGGCCACCAGACGCCCGAATTGATGCCGACAGCGCAACGCCATCGCCAGTCCGCCCAGGATGATAATCGCCAGCAACCCCATCAAGATGAGCCCGCCGACGAGGCCGAATTCCTCGGAGAACAGGGTGAAGATGAAGTCGGTCTGCTTCTCGGGCAGAAAATTCAGATGGCTCTGGGTGCCCTGCAGAAACCCCTTGCCCCACATCCCGCCCGACCCGAGTGCGATCTTGGATTGAATGATGTTGTAGCCAGCACCCAGCGGGTCGCTTTCCGGATGCATGAACGTGGTGATGCGGGCGCGCTGGTAGTCATGCAAATGGCTGTAGGCAATCGGCAGCGCAGCCACGGCCCCTCCCCCGGCCAGCAACAGCATCCACCAGCGCAATCCGGCCGCAAAAAAGATCACGCCGCCCACTGCCGCCGTGATCACCGCCGTGCCGAGATTGGGCTCCTTCAGGATCAGCACCACCGGGATCACCACGGCGATCGCGGGGGGGATGAGGAACAGCGGATTGCCCATCTGCTCCAGCGAGGCCTTGTGGAACCAATGGGCGATGGCGAGGACCAGCATGACCTTCATCAACTCGGAAGGCTGCCACTGCATACCGCCAAGGTTGATCCAGCGCTCGGCCCCCTTGCCGGTGTGGCCCATCTTCAGCACCAGGACGAGAAGGATTACGCCTGCCAGATAGCCGAGCCAGGAGAAGCGGGCGATGACGCGGATATCGACCATCGCGATGCAGATCATCAGCACCAGGCCAAAGCCGAATCGCAGAATGTGTTTGGAGGCGAACGGCTCGGGTGCGCCACCGGCGGCGGAATACAGGGCGACGTAGCCCACGCTCGCCAGACAGCATAGCAGCAGGACATAGAGCCAGCTGATCTGCCAAAGCTTGCCGGTCAACCCGAATGAGGCCTCGCGGATCAGACGACGTTCTAGAATGCTCAAGGTGCTTGCCTCGTTGAGGCCGCAAGCGAGGCGAGTTTCTGAGCATCGCGCGGCCCGGCTGGGTCGCGGGTCAGCACGTCTTGCATGATGTCGCGCGCGATCGGAGCGGCGGCAGCAGCACCGGCATTGCCGTGCTCGACGACCAAGGCCACCGCATATTTCGGAGTGTCGTAGGGCGCGAAGCAGACGAACAGTGCGTTCGGCCGCAATTCCCAGGCTTGATTCTCGGATTTGTAGCCATGCTCGCGCTGCTCTCGCGTCACGTTGCGCACTTGGGCCGAGCCGGTCTTGCCCGCCATTTGCACACCCGGCATATCCGGCAAATCCAGCCGCGCCAGCGGGGCCGAGCCGCCCTGTTCGTTGACCACCGCCCACATCCCCTCGCGGACCGCCTTGAGCGCACGGTCGGATACGCCGAGGGTCGGCCAATCCTCAGGTTTGCCACCCGGCTGTACCACGCCGTTGAGCGAGCGGGTTAGATGCGGCTCCACCGCGCGCCCGGAGGCGATGCGGGAGACATAGGTGGCCAAGGAAAGTGGCGTGAGCTGCATGAAGCCCTGGCCGATGCCCGAGACGATGGTGTCGCCGATATTCCAGGCTTTGCCCTGCGCCATTCGCCAGCCGCGCGTCGGCATCAGCCCGGTGCGGGTGCCGGGCAGTTCGATCCGGAGCGGCACGCCGAGGCCGAAGCGGTTGGCCATGGCTGCGATTCGGTCGATTCCGCAGCGGCGCGCAACTTCATAGAAATAAACGTCGCAACTGTTTTTCAGCCCGCCCCGCAAATCCATGCTGCCATGTCCGTATTTGCTCCAGCAGGAAAAACGACGGTCGCCGAAATCAAGATAGCCCGGGCAGAACACCGTGTCTGACGGCGAGACCACTTTGCCCTCAAGCGCTGCCATCGCCACTGTCATCTTGAAGGTGGAGCCGGGCGCGTAGAGGCCCGAAGTGGCCTTGTTGATCAGCGGCGCACGGCGGTTGCGCGTCCATTCCAGCCATTGCGCCTGGGTGACGCCGGAGTTGAACAGGCTGGGGTCGAAGGACGGGTTCGTGGCCATCGCCAACACTTCGCCGTTGCGCACATCCATCACGATGGCCGACGCGCTCTCCTCGCCCAGCCGCGCGATCACCGATTTCTGCAAGCCGGAGTCGATGGTCAGCTGGACATCCTCGCCCTGGATGCCTTCCTGGCGATCCAGCTCGCGGATAACCCGACCGACGGCGTTGACTTCAAGCTGCACCGCACCGGCGCGGCCGCGCAGGCTGCGGTCATAGACCCGCTCCATTCCAGCGCGACCGATGCGCATGCCAGGAAGTGCCAGCATGGTGTCACCTGCCACATCCCGCTCGTTCGGCGGTGCCACATAGCCGAGCACATGCGCAAGGTCGGGGCCGAGCGGGTATTCGCGGGTGGTGCCGACATCGACGACAATGCCCGGAAGATCGGGGGCATTGACCTCCAGCGCCGCCATGTCGTCCCAGGAGAGGAAGTCCCGCACAGTGATCGGAATGAAGCGGCGATGGCGCTTCATGTCGCGCTCGATACGCGCGCGTTCATGGTCGGCGAGCGGGACGAGCTTGGAGAAATTGTCCAGCGTGGCTGCCACGTCGGATGTTTGTTCAGCAATCAGCAATGCGCGCCAGTTCAGCTTGTTGCCCGCCACTGTCTCGCCGAAGCGGTCCAGAATGCGCCCGCGTGGCGGTGAAATCAGGCGGGAGGAAATGCGATTGGATTCGGCCAGCGTGGTGTAGCGCGAGCCTTCGACCACGGTGACCTGATAGAGTTTCGCCGCCAGACCGCCGAGGGCTGCAATCTGCACGCCGCCCACCAGCAGAGCGCGGCGGGTGAAGACGCTGGCGCGTTTGGTGTCCCGCTTCACGCCTGATCCGGATTGGCAAAGGTTTGATGCGCCCGGGTCAGCCAGACGGCCAGGATCGGGTAGGCCCCCATCGCGATCCCCGCCTCCAGCAACGCGTCACGCGGTGGCAAAAATTTGAAGCTGAGCAGTGAGGTCATCGCCCATTCCAGCGTTGCAGCGCCTGTGGCCACCGCGATGAAGGAGAACCACACCAACACAAACCCCAGACGCGTCAGACCGCGGCGCCAACGCATCGCCAGCCCATGCGCGATCAGCCAGATCAGCACCGACATGCCGAGCGGCGCGTAGGCCAGCAGATCGGCCAGCACGCCGATGCAAAACACCGACAGCGGCGGCATCGAGGCCGGCCGGAACAGCGACCAGAAATAGATACAGCACAATGCGGTCGCCCGCTGCCATTGCGCCTGACCGGGCAGGCCGAGCGGCGTTGCGAGCAACAGCAGCAGTCCGATGGTTATGATTGTCGGCATGCTGGCGCGCGCGGCCACGTCGAGCCGGCGACCTAGATTGGGATTGGAGCGGATCGAGGGCCGCGCCCGCGCCCTCATTTCTTGCCCTCAAACGACGGCTTGGCGACGGTTGCTTCTGGTGGCAGCACGCCGCGCATGCCGTAATCGAACAGGCGGACGATCTCCAGCCGGTCGAGTTGGGCATAGGGCTCCACCTCAGCGACTTTGCCGGATGTATAATGCACCACGCCCACCGGCAACCCGGCGGGGAACGCATTGGCCTCAGCACTTGTGGTGATACGTTCGCCCTCAACCGGCGGCGAGCCTTCCGGCCAGAACAGCAGACGCGGACGGGCGCCATTGTTGCCAACGAGGACCGCATGGGCGCGGCTGTTTTCCAGCACAACGGGCACGCGGCTCGAAATATCGGTGATCAACATCACTCGGGCGGAGCGCACGCCAAGCTCGGTCACCCGACCGACCAGCCCGCGATCATCCAACGCCACCTGTCCTTTGGTCACCGCATTGTTCGGCCCCGAGGAGAGCAGCACCGCGCGGGCATAGATGCCACCGGCATCGGCCACCACGCGGGCGGTGAGATAAGAAGGTGCAGGATCGGGAATCCAGCGCAGATTGGCCTTCAGTGCCATGTTCTCGGCATCGAGCGCCTGGGCAACCGACTGCCACTGCCGCAGCCGATCATTTTCCTCGCGCAGACGGGCATTGTCTTCGTAGATCGTCAGCGTATGGCGAAGATTGTCCACGCCGGAGCGCAGGGTGGAGAGCGGCTCGGCCAGCACGCCGTAAACCGGGGCCAGCACATCGGCCAGCGCCATCCTGGCGCGTTCGACCAGGAACGTGTCAGCCTTGCCAAGCAGCATCATGCCGAACGCGCCGGCGATCAGCACCGGCAGGGTCAGCTTGGAGAGAGCTTGCCGAAACGGGATCGACAGCCGGATCACGCGCCCTGAGTCCCTTCTCGCCTGCGAGGGCTCACTGCCGAGTCCTTCGCCGTCTGTTCAGGATAGCCAAAATCGCCCCCGCTGTCCTCACCTGATATTGCGGGTTATTGCAAAATCGGAGAGGACGCAGAGGTCGCTTAATACATCGAGCTCAAGACATTGCGCAGACGGCGCATCTCTTCGAGCGCGCGACCGGTGCCGAGCACCACGCATTGCAGCGCGTCCTCTGCCACGACAACCGGAAGGCCGGTGGCGTCGCGCAACACCTGGTCCATCCGATACAGCAGCGCGCCGCCGCCGGTGAGCACGATGCCCTTGTCGACGATGTCGGCGGCAAGTTCCGGCGGGGTGTTTTCGAGTGCGACCTTCACCGCATCGACAATCTGCGTCACCGGATCCGCCAGACTCTCGGCGATCTCGCGTTGCGTGACCAACACTTCGCGGGGCACGCCGTTCATCAGGTCGCGGCCTTTGACTTCACGGTAGACGGTCTCTTCGCCGTCATAGCCCGGAGCCGCCGCGCCGATTTCCATCTTGATGCGCTCAGCCGAGCTTTCACCGATCAGCAGATTATGGTTGCGACGGATATAGGAGATGATCGCCTCATCCATCTTGTCGCCGCCGACGCGCACCGAGCGGGCATAGACGATGCCGCCGAGCGAAATCACCGCCACTTCGGTGGTGCCGCCGCCGATATCGACGACCATCGAGCCGGAGGGTTCGGTGACTGGCAGACCAGCGCCGATTGCAGCCGCCATCGGCTCCTCGATCAGGAAGACTTTGCGCGCGCCGGCCGACTCGGCCGATTCCTGAATCGCGCGCCGCTCGACGGCGGTGGAGCCGGAGGGCACGCAGACGATGATCATCGGCGAGGCGAAGGAGCGGCGATTGTGCACCTTGCGGATGAAGTGCTTGATCATCTCCTCGGCGACTTCGAAATCGGCGATCACGCCATCGCGCAGCGGGCGGATGGCCTGGATGTTGCCCGGTGTGCGGCCGAGCATCTGCTTGGCTTCCTCGCCCACGGCGAGCACGGCCTTCTTGCCGCGGATATCGGCAATCGCCACCACCGAGGGCTCATCGAGCACAATACCGCGACCTTTGACGTAGACCAGCGTGTTGGCCGTGCCGAGGTCGATGGCCATGTCGGCGGACATCATGCCGAGAAGCGAGTTAAGCATTCTGGAAACCTTCCTTGTGCCGCCAATGATGCGGTCATCGGGTCAAGCGCGCGGCTTAGCCCTGCTGCAGTGCAGGAGCAAGAGGTGAAGCGAAGAGCAGGGTGGCGTTGCGTGTGGGGACGGGCAACTTGGCGAAGACGGGACGGTCGGGCGTGCCTCGATACATTGATCCGGCACGGCGCCAAAAATCGATCTGCCAAGCCGTGCCACCAAGCCCTGAAAGCTTATCCCAGAATTTGACGGATGGCGTCTCTGAGGGCGGATCGGTCTGCCGCAGCCAGCGTGCCGAGTTTGCGAATGATCAGCGACTGCTCCAGCGTCGCAAAGACCGGCTTGGCAACGGACGGCTTGAGCAGCCCTGCTGCCTGCCAGTCAATGAGCCAGACCTCCCCCAGAGCCGGGCTTGGGCGGAACTGGCTGGTGATGGCCATGAGCACAATATCCGGCTTGGCACCGTTGTAACTCTGCGAACTGACGACAACGGAGGGGCGCTGCTTGGATGCCGCCTAGCTGGTGAAAGGGAATGGCACCAGAAGGACATCACCGAATTCAAATGGCATCGTAGACGTCGTCTTCCGGGTTGTCCCAGATGGCTGCAAAGCTCGGCGCACTTGCAACACTGGCCGCGCGAATCAGTGCGCGATCCTTCTCGCGGGAGGCGATGAACTCGACAAAATCCTCCACCTCCGCAATTCGCTCGATCGGCAAGGCTTGTATTTTGTCGAGCAGGGGCTGGATGTTCGGCATGATCAATCCTCAGATGCTGGCTGTGGCAAAGAGGCGAGAGCTCGGTCGATAGTCATAGGCTTTCGCCTGCTGCCGATTTCGTCGAGCCCTGTTTTAGCTGATATGGCGGCTTCCTCAAACTCGCCAGACGAAAAGGCTGCGCAGGCCGCAGGTGTGTGGGGTGGCGTTGCGAGCGTGGGACGGTGGCGTTCCGCACGCGCACGCCCTCTTCCACCCGTCATCCTGAGGCGCGCAGCGCCGTCAGGATCCAGGGGGTCGAAGGCCCGACTCTGTGACGTCTGGACCCTGACCCCTGACGCTTCGCTCAGGGTCAGGGTGACAAAGTGGGGTCGGAAAGGTCAGCAAGACGGAGGATTGGGTTTCACTCCACCCATCCCACGGATGTTGAGACTGGCCGATGCGCCGCAGATCGGCGGGTCGTGGACCCGCCGTCCGAACATGGGGGCGCTCGATAGACTAGACCGCGGGTCAATGACCCGCCGAGCCCGAGACAGAGGGTTATCGGGCGATCGTGGAGGAACAAATTCCGCGCCTGGACGGTTTTTTCTTGCAGCCAGCCGTCTGTTATCATATTTAACCGACAATGTTAGATCAACCCCGGATTTCCAAACCGCATGCCGCACCCGCCTTTGGCGGGTTATTGGCGTGGCTGCGTGCCTGCGGGTTGGCGTTCTTCCTGGAGCTTTGGTACGGGCGCGCACTGTACCGGCAGATGGTCGCCACGATGGAGATCCTGGACCGGATGCTAACGGCGTTCCGCGAGGGCGCGCTGCACCCGACGATGCGCGTGATCCCTCCGACCGCGATCAGCATCCCCCGCCCCAGCCCCCCAATCAATGCACGAACGGGATTGCGTGGCCGTCGCGGTGAAGCGGTTGGCGTCGCGCGGGCGATCTGTCAGACCGCATGCGTACGCGTGGCGCGCCGCACCTGCGCTGGGCGGTGGGCACGTGTCGATCATCGGACATTGCGCCGTGTTCCGCACGGCGCGTTGTCACATCACATCCGCGTCCGTGCGGGCATTTTTCCAAAAATCGCGCTTTGACGCAGCGTAGAATTGCGGCTATTTCGTTGCTATTTGTTTATGATATAACCAAGACCTTCGACTTTTACGGCGTCATTGCAAGGCGGCTGCAAGCCGCCGCAGCAATCCATCGCGATGCCGCCAAGCACCGCGATGGATTGCTGCGCTGCGCGCGCAATGACGGTCAAGGGTCAGGCGCTCATCGCCTCGGGTTCGGTGCGGGTGCGTTTGACGAGCAGTTTGTTCAGCGCGTGCACATAGGCCCGCGTGGCGGCGACGATGGTGTCGGTGTCGGCCCCCTGGCCATCGACCATCTTGCCGCCCTCTTCGAGGCGAACCGTGGTCTTGGCCTGTGCGTCGGTGCCCTCGGTGACGGCGCCGACGCTGAACAGGACCAGCTTGGCCTCGTGCGGGAAACACTTCTGAATGGCGATGAAAGTGGCATCGACGGGACCATCGCCGGTTGCCTCGGCCGAGACCACTTCACCGTCGATGTCCAATTCCAACGCCGCCTTGGCCGGGCGGTTGGAGCCGGCATGGACATCGAGCGAGACGAATTTGATGCGGTCATGGTCGCGCACGATCTCGTCATCGACCAGGGCGACCAGATCCTCGTCGTAGACCACCTTCTTGCGGTCGGCGAGAACCTTGAAGCGGCTAAAGGCGTCGTTCATCTGATTGTCGCCCAGATCGCCATAGCCCAGCGCCTTGAGCTTATCGCGGAAAGCAGCTCTTCCGGAATGCTTGCCCATCACCAGCGAGTTCTTCTGCAAGCCCACCGATTCGGGCGTCATGATCTCGTAAGTGGCGGCGTTCTTCAGCACGCCGTCCTGATGGATGCCGCTTTCATGCGCAAAGGCGTTGCGGCCAACGATGGCCTTGTTGGGCTGCACGTCGAAGCCGGTGATCGTCGAGAGCAGCTTGGAGGTCGCCATGATCCGCTCGGTGACGATGGCGGGCTTGCAGGGCACGGCGTCCGGGCGGGTGCGGATCGCCATCACGACTTCTTCGAGCGACGCATTGCCAGCGCGTTCGCCGATGCCGTTGATCGTGCATTCGATCTGCCGCGCACCGGCGGCGACGGCTGCCAGGGTGTTGGCGACGGCCAAGCCCAGATCGTTGTGGTTGTGGGTGGAGAAGATCACCTTCTCCGACCCGGGCACGCGCTCCTTCAGCATGGTGAAGATGCGGTGCATGTCTTCCGGCAGGGCGTAACCCACGGTGTCGGGGATGTTGATCGTCGTC